>CAZIUX010000143.1:0-1533 GCA_964542795.1 uncultured Muribaculaceae bacterium | reverse complement strand
CAGATGCTTCAATGGAAGCTGCAATCGATTGGTTAAGAGAAAAAGGAATTTCAAAAGCTGCTAAAAAAGCAGATAGAATTGCTGCAGAAGGTGTTGCTGCTATATTAATAGATGGTAATACTGCTGCAATCGTTGAAGTTAACTCTGAAACAGACTTTGTAGCAAAAAATGAAGAATTCCAAAGTATGGTAAATACTATCTTAAATACAATTGTTAATTCTAATGCAGATACTGTAGAAGAATTATTAAATGAAAGTACTGGAGAAGGAACTATTAATGATTTAATCGTTTCTAAAACAGCTACTATAGGAGAAAAATTATCATTAAGAAGATTTGCTAAAGTATCTAAAACTGATAGTGAATCATTTGGTGAATACATTCATATGGGTGGTAAAATTGCAGTATTAACTTTATTAGATAAAGCTAGTAGTGAAGTTGCTAAAGAAGTATCTATGCATGCTGCAGCAATGAGACCTGCATATGTAAAATCTACTAATGTACCTACAGATGTTCTTGAAAAAGAAAAAGCAATTATGAAAGAACAATTATTAAATGAAGGTAAACCAGAAGACAGAATTGACAATATTTTAATAGGAAAAGTAAAAAAATATTATGAAGATGTATGTTTAGAAAACCAAATATTTGTTAAAGCAGAAAACAAAGAAACAGTTGGTGAATATGTTGCAAACAATGGAGGAACAATTATTAATATGATTCGTTTTGAAGTTGGTGAAGGTATGGAAAAAAGAGAAGAAAATTTTGCTGAAGAAGTAGCAAAACAAATAAATGGATAAGATTTAACCTTATCTTTTTATTTTAATGAAAACTATTGAATTATATCATAATTTATAATATAATTATATTAGAATGTGAGGAATAAGTAATGAATGAAATATTAAATACAACTGAAGAAAGAATGATGAGTGCAATTGATAGTCTTGAAAAACGATTGAATAACATCAGAGCAGGTAGAGCAAATCCATCCATATTAAATGGTATAAATGCTGAATATTATGGTGTTCCAACTCCTTTAATACAATTGGCAACTATTTCTGTACCAGAGGCAAGAATGTTACAAATAAAACCATTTGATAGATCTTGTATTGGTGCTATCGAAAAAGCTATATTTGAAGCAAACATTGGGTTAACTCCAAATAATAATGGTGAAGTTATTATACTTAATATTCCAGCTTTAACAGAAGAAACTAGAAAAGAATATGTTAAACAAGCTAAAAGTATTTCTGAAGAATCTAAAATAGCTTTAAGAAATATTAGACAAGATGCTAATAATGATATTAAAAAATTAGAAGTAACAGATGATGAAATAAAAAATGGTCAAGATGAAATTCAAGAATTAATTAATAAATATAATAAAAAAGTAGAAGATATTTTAAAAATCAAAGAAACTGAATTAATGACTGTATAAGTCATTTTTTTAATACACTTTATTTAAAAATGATATACCAATTTATTATTAATTATGTTATAATTACTTAAGGTGATTTTAATGGAACAACTAAATAGAAGTGAACT
>CAZIUX010000142.1:0-1536 GCA_964542795.1 uncultured Muribaculaceae bacterium | reverse complement strand
TTAGGCTCCCACAATTAGAAAACATTCCGCCCATTGCAGTCACATTACTCGTATTAAATGAACTTAAATCAAGTGAAGTAATTTTATTGCATTTATAAAACATATAATTCATTATAGTTACTGCACTAGTATCAAAATTACTTAAGTTTAATGATGTGAGATTATCACATCCAGAAAAAATAGATCGCATGTTTGTTACATTGCTAGTATCAAATGAACTTACATCTAGGCTAGTTAAAGAACTACAACTAGTAAACATATAAGACATATTTGTGACACTACTGGTATCAAATGTGCTTAAATCTAGGCTTGTTAAAGCAATACAATTCCAAAACATATCATACATAGTTGTGACACTACTGGTATCAAAAGAGCTTAAATCTAAACTAGTTAGGCTCCCACAATTAGAAAACATTCCGCCCATTGCAGTCACATTACTCGTATTTAAAAAATTCATTCCATTTATTGTTGTTAATTTAGTAAAACGAGAAAATAAATTGACGCTATTTGCATTTGCATTAATTGTACCATTACCTTGGATATATAATTTATAGGTGCTTATTCCTAATCCATCATCAATTATATAAGCCATTACTGTTCCGTCACTATCTTCTGACACATCCCATAATGTTGCACCACTTGGAACATTAATTGTATTTTCAAAGTTTACTTCTGTTATATTGGCAGCATGTTCCCAAAATAATTCGGATGACGTAGTTGTTTGCCTTGCTTTTAATGTATTAGCCGCTGCGTTAACTTTCATTGGAATCATTATGAATAATGTAATAATAAATAAAATGATTAGTTTTTTCACTATTTCACACCTTTTCTATTATAAGAATAACACTATTTTAATTTATTTCAAGATTAAAAAATAAAAAAAGCAACAAAGTTGCTTTTATTATTCAAATGGCGCCTCAAGTAGGACTCGGACTTACGACCTAACGGTTAACAGCCGTGTGCTCTACCAGCTGAGCTATTGAGGCATTAATTGCTAATTAATTATAATAAAACTAATTAGCAATGTCAATCAAATTAAGTCTTAATCAATTCAAATTGATTTATATTTTATTAAATACTTTTTTCTTATTAACAATTTGATATACAAAGCCTGAAATTATTATTATTAAAACACCGTTACCTACTATTCCAGTTGCGGGGTTAGTAATTGGCCCATCAGTACTTGAACTTGAAGTTTGATTTGTGCTTGAGCTTGAAATTTGATCAGTACCTCCCGCAATCGTAACAGTCCCAGTTTTTACCGCTGCATCTAGTCTGGCATTAATAAATGTTTGAGCCGCTGCATCTTTAACCATTACCGTTATCCCCGAAGTAATCCCATCAATGAAAGAAGTATTAATAGTAACGCTACTAAAATCGGCATTTCTAATATTAAGATTAGTTAATGCAAACAATTTTTAAGAATTAAGCTATAACTACAGTACCAGTTTTACCTGCATCAGTTAATCTTGCATTTATCCAAGTTTGAGCAGCAGAATCTAAGACAGTTATTGTTATTCCACTTGTAATATAACG
>CAZIUX010000141.1:0-1541 GCA_964542795.1 uncultured Muribaculaceae bacterium | reverse complement strand
CAAAGTAAATTTTAAAAATACTGAAAAAATAAAAAACCTTATAGATTAAACTATAAGGTTTTTATTATTTAGGAACCACAACTACTGGTCTTACACCATAAAGTTCTGCTGAATTATCAATACGAGCATGACCAATATCTGGTTTTGATTGAACTGGATCATTTCTTAATACCCACTGCCAAGTTGTATCATGTGGAAGTGCAGTACTTGTCCAATATCCGTATGTTGTATTTGTTAATTTATAACCATCATTTAAAATTAAACTTCCATATAATGATTCATCAATTACCTCTGTACATTCTTCAGTTAAACAATTAGTATTATCCCATAAAAATTCTTTACTCATTAAATGTCTAAAATTATCACCTGCAGCGAAATTGTCAATACCACTTGCTTTTGTTAATTGAAAAGCAGATGGTAATGTAGCTTCTAAATCCCAATCTTCAGTAACATTGGCTAAAAAAGCATTTACTTGATTACCTTTAATAAGACCGCCTAAGTTTCTGTCCATAATTAAAGATATTGAACCTGCTGGAGTTGTTCCAGTAGATGATGCTGCATCACCATCTTCTAAAAGATAAAATTCTCTAACCTTACCATCACCAACATAACAACTATATTTATCACCATATGTAGATAATCCTTTTCTCTTAGCATGAGTTTTTAAACACATATCATGTTCTAAAATTTCACCTTTTGATGCTTTAGTTTGATCATCCACTAAATTAACTACATATTGATCAAACTTTAATGAAAAATCAATAACAGCACCATCTTTAATTTTAACCCAACTATCTTCTTCTGGTTCTTCACCTGAAACATCCAAACCATAAACATTTGCTAATGTTTGTGTATAATATGTACCATCTTTTATAACAGTCGTATCCTCATTAAATTCATTTGAAACAATTTGATCATTTACTGAATTAATATAACCTTTAGCACTACTCGCTTTAGCGCTTTTTCTAGAAGATTCAATAACATTTACCAAAATAGGTGTTGCAATTAAAGAAATAACTGCAAGTATTACGATAACTGACAATAGTTCAACCAATGTAAATCCCTTTTTCATTATTTGTCCTCCTTTAATTTATTGATAACATCATTTTCTAAAGATGATATATCATTTGGACTCATAAATAATATAACCGAATCTTTATGTTTAATTAATTTGTCTGATTCATCAATATTAATATGTTCACCATGTTCTAGATTATTTATTATTAAATCTGAAGTTATATCTGGATAGTCTTCTTGTTTTTCTCTAGCAGGATGAATATCCAACACATATGAATAATCCGCTAAATTCATAACATTTACTAAATCATTTGCAAATTCTTTTGTTCTAGAGAATGTATGAGGTTGAAATACTGTTACTACTTTTTTATCTGGATATTTTTGTTTTACAGATTTAATAGTAGCTTTTACTTCATTTGGATGATGTGCATAATCATCTATAACAATTGTATTTCCTACTTTTGTTTCAGTAAATCTTCTTTTAGCACCTTTAAATGTTTTTAATAGTTTAGCAACTTCTTTAG
>CAZIUX010000140.1:0-1556 GCA_964542795.1 uncultured Muribaculaceae bacterium | reverse complement strand
TTTTTTCATCTTGCTCAATAATATTGGCAACAAACTCTTCACTAGCATCTTTATTTACCTTAACTGTTCCAACTAATTTACCATTGATTTGAACTGGTAAGTTAATAACATTTTGAACTAAGTAATCAGGATTATATTTAGGCCATTTATTATTAAATATTGATTCTTTATTACCCATCATTTCCCATACTTCTTCAGAAAAATGAGGCGCAAATGGAGAAAACATAACAATAAATCTTGAGAAAGATTCTTTAACTAATTTAATATTTTTTGGTTCTTCATTTTGTTCATATTTATATAATTCATTAATATATTCCATACATCTAGCAATAGCTGTATTAAATGAAAAGTTTTCTATATCTTCAGAAACTGCTTTTAATGTTTTGTTTTCTGCCATTAATAAATTATTTTCTAAATCATTAATTGTTTCTTTTTCTACATACTTAGTATTATATATTTTTTCTTGAATAGTACTTATTCTATTAATAAATCTTGATAATGATTTAATACCATCGTCACTCCATGGACCGCCTTCTTGGTATGTAAATCCAAACATTAAGTATAATCTAAATACGTCAGAACCATACATATCAACAAATGTGTCTGGTAAAATAGTGTTACCTTTTGATTTACTCATTTTACTACCGTCAGATCCTAGAATCATTCCTTGATGAATAACTCTTAAGAATGGTTCATCAAAACTTAGATATCCCAAGTCTCTTAACGCTTTAGTAATAAATCTGGCATAAATTAAATGCATTGTTGCATGTTCAGCCCCACCGATATAAGTGTCTACTGGCAATAATTTATTAACTAAATCTCTATTAAATGCTTCAGTACTATTTTTAGGATTTGTGTATCTTAAATAATACCAAGAAGAACATACGAATGTATCAAGTGTATCAGTTTCTCTTTTAGCGTCCTTACCACACTTCGGACATTTACAATTATAGAATTCTTCGCATCTCTTAAGTGGTGACTCTCCATCTGGTCTAAAATCAATGTTTGTTGGTAAGACAACTGGCAAGTCGGATTCAGGAACTAGCATCTCTCCACAGTCATCACAGTATATTATTGGTATTGGAGAACCCCAGTATCTTTGTCTTGATACTAACCAATCTTTTAATCTATAATTTATTGTTTGTTTTCCTTTACCAATATTATTTAATTTATCTATGATTTTATCTCTTGCAACTGTAGAATTAAAACCATTAAATTCATCACTGTTAATTAGATCTCCTTCATCACAATAAGGTAATTCTCCACCATCAATTACACGAATGATATCTAAATTATATTTTGATGCAAAAGCATAATCTCTTTCATCATGTGCAGGAACTGCCATAACACATCCTGTACCATAGGAATTAATTACATAATCTGATATCCAAATTGGTACTTTTATATTATTAATAGGATTAATTGCATAACTTCCAGTAAATACTCCTGTTTTTTCTCTAACAGTAGATGATCTCTCAATTTCAGTTAATTTTTTTGTATTATTTATGTAATCTTCTATACTCTTCTTTTGACTTTCTGTAGTTAATTCCCTAACC
>CAZIUX010000139.1:0-1578 GCA_964542795.1 uncultured Muribaculaceae bacterium | reverse complement strand
AATTAAATACTATGTCTTTACTGCCTATTTTAAATAATAATAATCCAGAAGAAGATAATAAAACATAAATAGTAAATAATATATAAATCATAATAACTCACTCACTTTTCTCATATTATTATGGCACATAAATTGTTACATTACCAGTTTTTCCAGCATCTGTTAATCTTGCTGTTATCCAAGTTTGAGCAGTTGAATCTTTTACTGTTATTGTTATACCACTTGTTATTCCGGTAAACATACTTGTATAAGTTGTAACAGTTGTAAAATTAGCTAGGCTTAAATCTAGGCTAGTTAAAGAACTACAACCATAAAACATCGAAGACATATTTGTAACTTTACTGGTATCAAATGAACTAACATCTAGGCTGGTTAAAGAATCGCACCACTCAAACATCCAAGACATATTTGTGACACTACTGGTATCAAATGTGCTTAAATCTAGGCTAGTTAAAGAACTACAACCTTCAAACATAGATTGCATATTTGCAACACTAATGGTATCAAATCCACTTAATCTCATAGCTTTTCTTAAAACAAATGTATTTCCGCCAACAACATAAAAAGCTGGAGATGTCTTAAAAATTTTATTTAGTTCTTCTTTTTTACCAAAGTAGTCTTTTAAATCTAATCTTGATGCTTTAAAACCAACTTCTTCCAATTCCCTAATATCATCAACCATGCCTTTTTATACTCTTGCTAAATCAGTATATTGATCCCTAGCATTAGAAATTATCATTATTATATTTCCATGAATAGTAATCCAGTTTTTTAATATATCCTTATTATTTCCAATCTTATAAGAAGATAAATATAGTTTCATTTTTAAACCTCATTTCTTAATTTTTTTATACTATTTTTCATCATTAGTTCTTAATAATTATTTAATTAAAATTTATCTAGGTCAAGTAAATTCGATTAGTTAATATACTTATTAATAAATTATAACATTTCCCGTTGTTTCAGACATAGAAAGTGCATTATTAATAAATCCTTGAGCAGAAACATCTAATACAATAATTGTTATTCCGTTTGGAACAGAAAAAAACATATCCCATGGTTCGTATAATATTCCCGAAAAGTTTGCAGATCTAAAATCTATGTTGGTTAAAGAACTACATCCCAAAAACATACTTGCCATATCTGTCACATTACTTGTATCAAACGAACTTAGATTTAGGTTTATTAAAGAATCGCAACTATGAAACATTGCAAGCATATTTGTTACAATTGAAGTATTAAGAAGCGACAAATTATTTATAGAAATTACTTTCCTAAAATCATAAAACAAATATGAACTATTAGGATTTGCTAAAATTAAATCATTATTAGTTTGGATGAATAATTCATAAGTACTTGTTCCCAAACCATCATCAATTATATAAGCCATGATACTTCCATCTTGTAATTCTGATACATCCCATGATGCAAAAGCTCCTACCGGAATATCAATTTCATCTTCAAAGGTAATATTGGTAATACTTGTTTTATATCCCCAGAAATATCTTGTGTCTGTACTTCCTGTTGAAGCAATCAACACACTCGGTTTAACAGATTCTATTCTTGAAGTAAAACTTC
>CAZIUX010000138.1:0-1596 GCA_964542795.1 uncultured Muribaculaceae bacterium | reverse complement strand
TATTTACTGGTAAGTTTTCTTATTGCAATAATTTGACAAGCATTACTTTTAATTCATCGTTTTTAACCGCAGACAATGCATATATGGCACAGATGTTCTATAATTGCACTAGTTTGATAAACCTAGATGTTAGTTCATTTGATACCAGTAGTGTCACAAATATGTCATATATGTTTCGTGGTTGTAGTTCTTTAACCAGCCTAGATTTTAGATTAGCTGATTTTACAACTGTTACAACTTATACGAATATGTTTACCGGAATAACAAGTGGTATAACAATAACAGTAAAAGATTCAAATGCTCAAGGTTGGATTACAACAAGATTAACTGATGTAGGTAAAACTGGTAATGTAGTTATAGCTTAATTCTTAAAAATTGTTTGCATTAACTAGTACTTTGATATATAATGAAATAGATGTTTTTTCTTGGTTTAAAAAGTCTCCGATTTTTTACTAGGATTTAACGGATAAGAAGAAATGGAGGAATAAAGATGGCTTTATCAAAAGAAGAAAAAGCTAAAATTGTTAAAGAATTTAGTAGAGATAGTAAAGATACTGGATGTACTGAAGTTCAAATAGCAATTTTAACAAGAGAAATTGATGAATTAACTGAACATTTAAAAGTTCATAAACACGATTTCCATTCAAAAAGAGGACTTTTCTTAAAAGTAGGTAAAAGAAGAGGATTGCTTGATTATTTAAAAAGAACAGATGTTACTAAATACAAAGATGTAACAGCAAAACTAAATATAAGAAAATAGGCACTAAACTTTTTAGTGCCTTTTTTTAAGAAAGAAGATGATATTATGAAAAAAGTATATGAATTAGACTTTTTTGGAAGAAAATTAATTATTGAAAATGGTGAATTAGCAAAACAAAGTAATGGATCAGTATTAGTTCGCTTTGGTGATACAGTTATTTTAACTGCAGCTGTAATGAGTAATAATGTTAGTACTGGGGATTTCTTTCCACTAACAGTAGTTTATAATGAAAAATTATATTCAGTAGGTAAAATACCTGGGGGATTTATTAAAAGAGAAGGAAGACCAACTGAAAATGCAACATTAACTGCAAGATTAATTGATCGTCCAATTAGACCAATGTTTGATGAAAACTTCCGTAATGAAGTTCAAATTATTAATACAGTTTTATCTGTTGATCAAGATAATTCACCAGAAATGACCGCTTTATTTGGATCTTCACTTGCACTTGGAATAAGTAATATTCCATTTGACGGACCAGTCGCTGGAGTAGTAGTTGGTTTAGTTGATGGAGAATATATAATTAATCCTAATGCTGAACAATTAGAAAAAAGTACCTTAAACTTAACAGTCGCGGGAACTAAAACTGCTATTAATATGGTTGAAGCCGGCAGTAAAGAACTAAGTGAAGAAGTAATGCTTGAAGCTTTAATGTTTGGTCACGCTGCAATTCAAACATTAGTTACTTTCCAAGAAAAAATCATTGCTGAAATAGGTCAAGAAAAAGTAACTGTTGAACTAGCATCAGTTAAAGAAGAACTAGTAAAAAAAATCAAAGAACATGTTGGAAACAAAATGTTAGATGCAATTCAAATTAAAGATAAACTAGAAAAATA
>CAZIUX010000137.1:0-1645 GCA_964542795.1 uncultured Muribaculaceae bacterium | reverse complement strand
TAAATGTTCTTCTAAAATTATAGCATTTTTATCTAGACCATCTTTAGAATTATCTAAATGTTTTGCAGTACCACTACCAACTGGTAAAATTACTGCATCATATTTATCAAATAATTTTTTCCATTCATCTACTAATAATCTTCTTACTCTTTGAGCATTAAAGAAATATTTGTTTTTATTTTGTGCTTGTAATACATATGAACCAATTACAAATCTTCTTTTAATTAATGAACTAAATCCTTTTGTACGATAATCTTTCATTGATTCAATATAAGTTTTACCTTCACTTCTAGGCCCAAAAATGATACCTGTTAAATTTGACATATTTGATGTTGCTTCAGCACATGAAATTACAACATAAGTAGAAGCAATTGCTTTTAATAAGGTTTTATCAATACTTACTTCTTCTATATCCATACCTAATTCTTTGCATTTATCTAATGCTTTATTAAAAATAGTTAATTGTTCTTTTAATTCATCACTTGCATTTGGATATTCACTAATATTACATATTTCTTTTATATAACATAGTTTTTTACCTTTAACATCACCTGTTAATGAATTAGTTAAGTTGATTTTACTTGAATTCCAAGTAGTCATATCATTAGAATCAATACCTTTCATAGTATCTACTACGATTGCTGCATCTTTAACACTTCTTGTTAATACACCACAATGATCTAATGAACTAGCAAATGGAAATAATCCATATCTAGAAATCATTCCATAAGTTGGTTTATATCCAACTATACCGCAGTATGCTGCTGGTTTTCTAATAGAATCTCCTGTATCTGATCCAGTTGCATATGGATATACTCCAGCTGCTACTGCACAAGCAGATCCAGCACTTGATCCTGCACACATTCTTGTTTTATCCCATGGATTTTTTACAATTCCTGTATGTCCTGTAGTTCCAGTACCACCCATACCAAATTCATCTAATACAGTTTTATTAACTGGTATAGCTCCTGCTGCATCTAATTTTTCAATAGAAGTTGCTGTAAAGAAAGGTACATAGTCCTTTAAAGTGTTTGATGAACCTGTAGATAAAATACCTTTAGTACTATAGTTATCTTTAACTCCATATGGAATACCTGATAATAAGTTATCTGTTACTTCTGTTTCTTTAGCATCATCTATTATGGTTACAAAAGGATTGCAATCTTCTTGTAATTTATGTGATTTTTCTAAAGATTCAGTAATTAATTCTTTAACTGTTACTTCTTTGTTTTTTAACGCTTCGTGTATTTCTTCAATACTTTTACTCATATATTCCATTATTCCACCACCTTTGGTACTCTAATTTCATCATTTGCAGAATCATCGCAGTTTGATAATAAATCATCAATATCAACTGATTCTTGTACTTCATCTTCTCTTAATTCATACTCAAAATCATCTAAACAATGTGACATAGGTTCTACATTTTCAATTCCTTCAATTTCGTTAATAACATTGATATTTTGATCAATTATCTCAAATTCATCTAATACCATTTTGTTTTCTTCTTCTGTTAATCCGATTAATAATTTATCTGCGTAATCATCAACCATTTCTTTTGTAAATTTTTCCATAAATTCCTCCTTATAAATAAAAAAAACAGTAACAATCAAGGGACGAATTGCTCCGTGGTACCACCCTAATT
>CAZIUX010000136.1:0-1708 GCA_964542795.1 uncultured Muribaculaceae bacterium | reverse complement strand
TTACACAAAAATAACTGTATAAGTTATCAACTTACACAGTTATTATTACACGGTCTTAAATTACGTGTGTGTAATTTTTTTACATAATTGTACAAAAAAAGAGACTATTTGTCTCTTAATTGTGCTCCTACTTTAGTTTCTACTTCATTAATCATTTTATTAAATACTTCTGTTACTTCTTCATCAGTTAAAGTTCTTTCATTATTTTGGAAAGTTAATGAGTAAGCTAAAGACTTTTTATTATCTGAAACATTTTCACCAGTATATACATCAAATACATCAATATTACTTAATAATCTTCCCCCTACTTTTTTAAGTACATTCATAATTTTATCAGATTCAACATCTTTTTTAACAACAAATGCTAAATCTTTATTAACAGTAGGATATTTTGATATTTCTTTATATTTAATTAATCTAACATTTTTATCTAATAATTTATCTAGACTAAATTCAAATACATAAATTTCTTTTTTACTAACTAAAGGATGAACTTTACCCATATAACCAATTATTTCTCCATCTAGTTTTATCGAACAACTAATACCTGGATGTAAATCTTTTAATGTATCATGATCAAAGCTATATCTATTTGCATACCCTAAATATTCAAGTAGATTTTCAATAATTCCTTTTAACACATAGAAATCAACCTTTATATTATTATTTTGCCAATTATTATATGTAAAATTACCAGATAATAATCCTGATACTTTTGTTTCCTCAATATATTCTTCATTTTTATAGTATACTGAGCCTATTTCAAATATATTAATATCTTTAATATTTCTTGATATATTATAATCATATACATTTATTAATGATGATATCATTGATTGTCTCAAAATCTTTTTATCATCAGACATTGGTGACAATATTTCTACTTTTTCTCTTAATTCTGGAACAAATTTATTTAATTGATTTTCATTAATTAATGAGTAAGTATATACTTGATATAATCCTAAACTAGTTAATCTATTTCTTATTTTATTTTTAAGTTCACCTTTATAAGTTCTAGATCCTTTTTTTATCTTAGTTACTGGCATTATTCCTTCCATATGTTCATACCCATAAATTCTACCAATTTCTTCTATTAAATCTTCCTTAATATTAATGTCTAATCTTCTAGTAGGTATTAATAACTTAAATAATCCAGATTCTTCTATAAATTTAAAATCTAGTCTACTAAATATATCTTTAACATCATCAACAGTTAATTCCATACCTAATACACTATTTATTGTATTAATACTTATATCTATTTTTTTATCTTCTGAATCAATTCTATTATGTGAAACAATACCACCTACTATTTCACCTTGTGCATACTTATTTAATAAATATGCAGCTCTTTTAATAGCTTTTTCAGTACGACTAGGATCTATTCCTCTTTCATATCTACTACTTGCTTCACTTCTTAAAATTCTATGTGAAGTTTTTCTAATACTAAATTGATTAAAAATTGCTGACTCAATAAAAATATTTTTAGTATCATTTTCAACTTCTGTGGAAAGTCCTCCCATAACACCTGCTAAAGCAACTGGAGCTTTCTCATTTGCTATTACAATATCTGAATCCTTTAATACTCTTTCATTGCCATCTAAAGTAGTAATTAATTCTCCTTCTAAAGCATTTCTTACAATAACTTTTTTACCTAATTTATCGGCATCAAAGAAATGTAATGGTTGACCATATTCTAACATTACAT
>CAZIUX010000135.1:0-1712 GCA_964542795.1 uncultured Muribaculaceae bacterium | reverse complement strand
GAATCTTCTAAACATGGTTTTCAAGTTAAATCTGCTCAAAATGGTATTTATATGATGCCTATTATTGATGGAAAAACTATTGAAGAAGAAGAATTTGAAAAATTAGATGCAAAAATAAAAAAAGAATTTGAAGAAAAATCTTCAATTGTTCAAGAACAAATTATTGAAGCTATTGGAAAAATTAAAGAAATAGAGAAAGCCTCTAATAAAAGAGTTCAAGAATGGCAATCTAATATTGCCCTACTTACTGTTAATTCTCATATTAATTTTATTAAATCAAAATATAAAAGAAATAAAAAAGTTAATAAATTTTTAAATGATATAAAGGAAGATATTTTAAAAAATATATCTGCTTTTACTACTCAAGAAGAAACAAATTCAAAACAAGCTATGGGTCCAAAGCAAGAACCACCTAAACCTTGGCTTAATTATAGAGTAAACTTATTTGTTGATAATAGTAATTGCGTAGGCGCACCAGTTATTATGGATTCAAATTATTCTTATCATAATATTTTTGGAACTCTTGAATATGAAAATTACTATGGTTCTTTAAAAACAGATTATACAATGTTAAAACCAGGATTACTTCACATTGCTAATGGTGGATATATAATTTTCCAAGCAAAAGATTTACTTGCTAATGGTTTGTGTTATGAAGCATTAAAAAAAGCTTTAAGAGTAAAACAAGTTTCTATTGAAAATACAGCTGATCAACGCACATCTATGGTTATGATTTCTATAAAACCTGAACCTATTCCATTAGATTTAAAAGTAATTATTGTTGGTAATGATGCAATTTATCAATCATTACTTGCTATGGATAGTGATTTTAGAAAATTATTTAAAATAAAAGTTGAATTTGAAGAAGATGCTCCTCTTAATGAAGAAAATATGAATAAATTAGCAAGATTTATTCATGGTTTCTGTGAACAAGAAGAACTTCCTCATTTAGATAGAAGTGCAGTTGCTAAAGTTGTAGAATATGCTTCAAAAATATCTGGAGATAAATATAAAATATCTACAAGATTTACTGATATTGCTCAAGTAGTTGGTGAAGCTGCAACTTGGGCTCAAATGGACAAAAAGAAAATAGTTACAGCACATTATATTGATACTGCTCTTAAAGAACGTATTGAAAGAGTAAAAAAATATGATGCAAAATATATGGAAATGATAAAAGAAAATACTTTATTAATTGATACAAAAGGATTTATCCCAGGACAAATAAATGGACTTACAGTAATGACTATTGGAGATTATACTTTTGGAAAACCTGTAAAAATTACAGCAAATACTTATACTGGTGAAACTGGAGTAGTAAATGTTGAAAGAGAAGTTGAACTTTCTGGTTCTTCTCATTCAAAAGGAGTATTAATTCTTACTGGATATTTAGGTCAAATGTTTGCACAAGATATTCCCCTATCTCTTACTGCTAGTATATGTTTTGAACAATTATACAATGGAGTTGATGGTGATAGTGCATCAAGTACAGAATTATATGCTATACTTTCTAGTTTATCTGGAGTAGCTATTAATCAATCAATAGCAGTTACTGGATCTGTTAACCAAAAAGGAGAAATACAACCTATTGGTGGTGTTAATGATAAGATAGAAGGATTTTATCAAGTATGTAAAATGAGAGGTTTAGATGGCTCAAATGGAGTTATTATTCCTATTCAAAATGTACAAAATTTAAGTTTATCTGATGAAAT
>CAZIUX010000134.1:0-1773 GCA_964542795.1 uncultured Muribaculaceae bacterium | reverse complement strand
AGGGTGCAAATGTTATAGTTAACGATAGAGTTCAAAGCAAGCTTGATGATGCAAAAAAGAAAGGTGATAACCAATTAATTGATCAAGTTCAGTTTGAAGAAATTGAAGATGGATTATGTGTTCAAATGTTGCATAGTGGTTCTTATGATGATGAACCAAAAACATTTAATATAATGGAAGAGTATTTTAAAAATAATAATTACAAAAGAACTACTAAAAAACATCGGGAAATATATATAAATCTATCTGATGATAAAAGTAAATTAAAAACAACAATTAGATTTTTCATAAGTAAGTAATTATAAGGGTGATAATATGAAAAACTATACTAGGGAATATCCTTGCTTCTCCTTGTGTGGTCTTAATTGTGGACTTTGTCCAAAATATAATAGTTCTGGAGTGTCTGCATGTCCAGGTTGTGGTGGAAATAATTTTCATCTTAAGCATCCGACATGTTCTGTTATTACATGTAATTTAAATCATGATAAAGTTGAATTTTGTTATGAATGTAAGCAATTTCCCTGTATAAAATATCAAGAATTAAGCAAGAAAGATTCTTTTATCACCTACTTGAATGTTAAACGTGATTTTGACAAATGTCTTGATAAAGGACTTAAAGAATACAAAAGCGAATTAAATAAGAAAATCAAAATACTTGAAACTCTTTTAGATAAATATAATAATGGTAGATTAAAACAATTTTATTGCATTGCGCTTAATTTGTTAGAACTCAGTGACTTACAAATAATTATGAAATCTGTTACTAATGAGTTAGAGAATAATGATTTAAATATAAATGAAAAGATTCAAATAATTGTGTCTATGCTAAATGCTAAGGCAGCGGAAAAAAACATAGAATTAAAATTAAGAAAATAAAAATTGTGGAACATACATTTCCACAATTTTATTTTTGAATAAATTTAATTATTTCACGAAGATTTTCTTCTTTAATGAAATCTCCACCGTCTAAATAAACTTTAGTTAGTTCTTTATCTTTACTGAATATATTCATTAATTTGCCAGCAAATTTAAACATTATTTTCATGAATTTATTAACTTTTGTATAATCAATTCCGCCTTGTAAATAGAAGAATGGTTCTTTGATATCATTAGACTTAATTATTTTATTTCTATTTTCTAAAGTGTCATAACTTATCCCGACCCCAATTGTACAAATAATTTTATTATTTTTGAAATTTTTATATTTGTTAATGATCCCAGCATTAATTGATCCCATATAAATTATTTCATCTTCATCTACTTGATAATCATCAACACTTATTTCTTTTATTTTTAGTTTTTTTGCTAAAATTTTAGCATATCTTTCAGTAAATCCAGTTTGACTACAATATACTATTTTCATCTTTTCTCCTTATATGAATATTATACATCTTTTGATTATAAATATGCATTTATTTGCTAATCAGTACTTAAGTGATATAATTAATTTTAACAGAGGGTGATTAATATGAATAAAAAAGTAGTTGTCTTAGGTGGTGGGACAGGAATGAGCTCATTACTAAAAGGATTAAAAAATTTCCCAATAGATATTCAAGCAATTGTCTCAGTAAGCGATGATGGAAAAAGTACTGGTAGATTAAGAGAAGAATTTGGTATTCCAGCAGTTGGTGATGTAAGAAAAGTGCTTGTTGCTTTATCAAATACTCCTGAAAAATTAATTGAAGAATTACTTGATTATCGTTTTTCAACATCAAGTGATTTAAATGGTCATACTGTAGGTAATTTACTGTTAACAGCAGCCACTAATATCTG
>CAZIUX010000133.1:0-1781 GCA_964542795.1 uncultured Muribaculaceae bacterium | reverse complement strand
TTGGGATCTAAATGAACATAGAATAAAGCCCTGGTATTTAAGTCAAAAAAAAGAAGATGATGTTATTATATCTGCTTCATTTGATTTTATAGTTAAACCAATGTGTTATCGTTTGCATCTTAAGAATGTATTATGTACGGATTATAATTTAAAGACTGGTAAAATTATGGGTATAAATTGCCATGGAAAAGGGAAGATAACTAAATTTGAATATGCATTTCCTGGTAAGAAAATGAAAGAAGCATACTCAGATTCATCTGTAGATAAACCAATACTAGAATATGCAAATAAAGGATTTGTCGTTGTTAAGGATGAAGTATTTCCTTATGAAAATCATGTATTTAAGAAGAAAATGATTAATTATGTCTTAGATATTCATTTAATGAGTACTATTTTAACGAGTGTGATTAATGGAATCTTATTAATTTTATTAACAATGTTATTTAAATTAATTGTAAATCCAATGTATTCATTTACAATAGGTTACATAATTACTTCTTTATTAGGATATGTAATAGGAGAAAAATATATTCCATGGACAACGTTTTATATTAAAGACTTATTAAAATATACTATATTAAATCTTCCTTGTTATTTAATTATGTTATATTTAATATATATATTAAAAAGTTTTGGTTTAGTTAATACTTTATTAATTTCAATGATTGTATATATACCTAGTAATTATCTAATAAATCAAAATATATTTGGAAAAGGAGAATAAGAATGGAATTAAATGTAGGAGTTAGTAATCGTCATTGTCATTTAAGAAGAGATACATTTGTTAAATTATTTGGTGATGTTGAACTAACTAAGAGAAATGAATTAAATCAAATTGGAGAATATGCATCTGATTATACAGTTACTATTAAAACGGATAAAGATCAAATAGATAAAGTAAGGGTTTTAGGACCGAATCGTGAGTATGATCAAATTGAAATATCCTTAACTGATGCTTATAAATTGGGTGTAAAACCTCCGGTTCGTTCTAGTGGCAAATTAGAAGGATCTGAAGGGGTTACTTTAATTGGTACAGTTGGTACAGTTAATATAGAATATGGATTAATAATAGCTGAAAGACATGTTCATATGAATCCAAGTATCGCAAGTGAATTAGGTGTTAAAAATGGCGAAGCAGTTGCGATTCAAATAGAAGGAGCCAAAAGAGGTGTGATTGAAGCTTTTGCTAAAATATCTGATAATGGTTTTTTTGAAATACACTTAGATACTGATGACGCTAATGCTTTTATGCTAAAAAATGGCGATAAAGTTGAATTAGTATGTGGAAAATAGGCAATATAGAAATAAAAAATCGAATAGTAATGGCTCCGATGGCAGATATAAGTAATACCAGTTACCGTAAAATAATAAAAAGTATGGGAGCTGGTTTGATTTTTGCTGAGATGGTTTCTGATAAAGCATTGATGTATGAAAATGAAAAAACAATAGATTTATTAAAAATGAGCGATGAAGAAAGACCAATAGCGCAACAAATATTTGGTAATGATGAAAAAAGTTTTGTAATTGCTGCTAAAAAGATAATGGAAGTAATGAAACCAGATATAATTGATATTAATATGGGATGTCCAGTTCCTAAAGTGGCTTTAAGAGCTCAAGCGGGAAGTGCCTTATTAAAAGATATAAATAAAATTAAAAAAATTGTTACTAGTGTAGTTAAAGCAGTAAATGTCCCTGTAACAGTTAAAATAAGAAGTGGCTGGGATGAGAAAAGTATTAATGCTGTAGAAATCGCTAAAATAATAGAGAATAGTGGCGCTAAA
>CAZIUX010000132.1:0-1783 GCA_964542795.1 uncultured Muribaculaceae bacterium | reverse complement strand
AATCAACAACTTGGACAAGTGCAGACAGGACAATAACAACAGGATGTGTTGATACTGATAGTTTATGTAATGCATCATATAGTGGAGGACAAACCCCATTTACAACAACTACAAAAACAGCAAGTTTAAATCCATATACAATAAGAGATAATGCAGGTAATCAAGTTGTGTGTACAAAGACAGCTAATGTTTATGTAGATAAAACAGCACCAACCTGTACCAATAGTGGAGGTAGCAGTGGATATACAGTTGGCCCAATTACAATTACGGGAACTTGTACTGATTCACACTCTGGCTGTGTAGCCAATGCTTCAAAAACATATAGTAATGACATTACTTCTTATTCTGAAAGTCCTGGTACAATAAGCGATAATGCCGGAAATCAAACAACATGTTCTTCTGATCGAACTGTGTTAATTAAAAAATATACTTATACCGAAACAGTAACAGTCGGTACTTCGTGTACAGAATATGGTGATTACGGAGATGCAACTTATGTAAGGTGCGCGGGGCAAACTTTATATCAAGCCACATGTGATGATGGTGGTAGCACAAGCCCAGGATGTCAAAACTGTAATGGATGTACATCATCAAGCTGCTACTCATATGTTAAAGAAAGACAATCACAAGTTTGGTCACTAACTCAAGCAGACGCACTTCAAGCGTGTATTGATTGGCAAGCTGCTGATGGATGTGCAAATGCAACAAATAAATGTATATTAAGAGCAAGATTTTATGCAACAAGTTATCCAACGACTTGGGGATATAAAATATCTACATTCACGAGAAATTAATTACTACTAAAAGGGACTCCCTTTTAGTTTTTAATTGATAAAATTTGCTTATTATAACAAAATATGATATAAGTAAAATATATATATAATATGGGAGGTTTGTATGAATATAAATTATGATTTATTAAAAGTATTCTATCTAGTGGCGTCAAATGGAAGTATTTCTAAAGGAGCTTCAATTTTAGGAGTATCTCAACCAGCAGTAACTCAATCTATTCAAAATTTAGAAAAATCCTTGGGAGGACAATTATTTACTAGGTCTAAAAAAGGCGTTGTTTTAACTGAAGAAGGTAAAATATTATATTCCTATGTTGAAGAAGGAATGACATTAATTGAAAATGGAATAAATAAATTTTTAGAATTGAAAAATCTAGAATCAGGCAAAATAAAAATAGGCGCTAACCCAGTAATAAGTAAATATATTTTAATGCCTTACTTAAGAGAATACCACGAGTTATATCCGAATGTAGTAGTTGAAATCATAAATAATTCTACACCAGAATTAGTTAAACAATTAAGAAATGGTAACATAGATCTTGCAATACTGTCTGTTCCAAGAAAAGAAATTCCTAGTATTGAAATAATTGGCTTCAAAGATATTCAAGATGTATTTATAGCAAATGATAAATACTATGAAAAAACAAAAGAATTAACAAGCATTCATGACCTATTAAAATTACCAGTAATTGTTGAAAAAAGTCCTTCAATAAGTAGGGCGTATTTTGATTTGTTATTAAAATCTAAAAATATAGAATGTAAGCCAAGCATGGAAGTTGATAGTCAAGAATTGTTAATTGATTTTGTAACTAATGGTTTTGGACTTGGATTTGCTACTAAAGAGTATATTGCTGATGAACTTGATAAAAATAAAATATTCATACACGCTATAAAGTTTGCAGAGGATTTTATTGAAGCTCAAGACAAATATAGAAAAGAATATTTAATTAATAACCCTAATAATGCTTATAAAAATTTTGGTAATATCAAAA
>CAZIUX010000131.1:0-1792 GCA_964542795.1 uncultured Muribaculaceae bacterium | reverse complement strand
TAATTTATATCGATAACTAATTGGATTAATATCATCAATAAAACCAACTAACATAATAATAAATCCACCAATTAGAATTGATAACATTTCTGTAGATTGACTCGCAAAAAACATATAACCAAATAAGAAAGATAAGAAAATAGCAAGCCCACCAATTCTTGGAAGTGGTTTTAAATGCACTTTTCTTTCATTAGGATAATCTATTGCTTTAACATGAGAAGCAATTTTTTTAACTAAAGGAATTAAAAATGTACTAATTAAAAAAGTACTAATTACAATCAAAAATACATTATGTCCATTTACAGTATATTCCATAATACTCCTTAATAATTACATTTTATCACAAAATTAATTTAATGCTTATTTTTTTAGTTTACAATCGTATAACAATTATACTCTACAGTTTCTCGATTATTAAATTTATCCATAATCCAAGTGTATGAAGTTGGATCATCAACAGTAATTGATAGACTTGAATTTGTTCCAATAAATAAACAATACTCATTATATGACTCACTATCAACAAAAATAGCATCATCAAGATAAAGATTAGTTAAACTTGGAGTTCTACCAAACATTGTCTGCATACTTTCAACTGATGAAATATCTAAAGTACTCATATTCAAAGTTACTAAATCATCACAATTAGAAAACATGCTTTCCATTGTTGTTACTTTACTTGTGTCAAAGGAGCTTAAATCTAAGGAAATTAATGACGCACTCCCAAAAAACATGCCTTCCATACTAATTACATTACTGGTATCAAAAGAACTTAAATCTAAGCTTGTCAGGCTAGAACAATAGTAAAACATACCTGACATATCAGTAACTTTTGATGTATCAAATGTACTTAAATCTATATTTGTTAAATTCTCACAACTAGAAAACATATAAGACATATCAGTAACTAAATGAGTTTTAAATAAATCAAAATTATTTATTTGAGTTATATTATAAAACCACTGAAAATAAAATCTGCTGTCAGGATTTGCAAGGATATCTCCGTTTGATTGAATATGAAGTTCAAACGTGTCATAACCTAATCCATCATCAATTATATAGGCCATTATATTACCATTCTTTTTAGTAGATACATCCCAAGATTCAAATGCTAAAGCAGGTATATTTATAACATCATCAAATGTAATACTTGTTATATTTGGTATGTAATCCCAAAAATAACCAAAAGGATATCCATATCTAGTTCTTTCTACTGCCACGAGTGTATCTGGCATTACTTCTAATAATTCAATAGTTATCTTGAAAAATAAATTCTTTTCTTGATTATAATCTTGAAGATAACCCATTTCTAAAAAAGATACTGTTAATGTATAATCATGTGATGTTCCTGATGCTATTTCTGTTTGAGTTAAGGCTAGTCCTTCAGTACTTGGTATTTCTGTTTCACTTTTTCCTAAGCAATTTACTGCATCACTTGAAACACACTCAATTTCATAAACTAATTCAGATCTAACTGCAAATGTATTAATAACATTAGAAAAATTAACTTGGTAAGAAGTTATTGGTAAAGATCCTGTATTAGTTACAGAAAAATTAAAAGAACTAGAATCACCTGGTTGCATATTACTTATATCTAAATAATCATTACCATAATAATCTAATTTTAATGATCCAGAAGCAGCTTTATTTGAACTGGCTGTATCATTCCCAATTACAATAGTTGTAAAATAAGCATAAGATACTCCAACTATAAAAGATATAAATGTTATTATAGAAATAAATAATATTTTTGATTTAGTTTTCATTTGCACTCCTATTATTATTTGTAGCA
>CAZIUX010000130.1:0-1856 GCA_964542795.1 uncultured Muribaculaceae bacterium | reverse complement strand
ATTTCTTGTGCTTCATCCTCTAAAGGTCCAATAAGATAATTTAATGTATCCTGATGGAATTTGTGACCCGAACTTTTAACTACATCAGAATACATTTGTCTAGAATAACTACATCTAAACTCAGAATTAAATAATGGTAATGCCTTCTTAATAGCGTGTCCGTTCCCATTATTTGAACCTTGCACGAAGTTTGGATCAAATGCTATTCCATTTGTTATCGGATACTCTGTCGTAGATTCTCCAATCGAAATATGTAATATTCTTCTTTGTTCTTTAGTGAAGTAAGCTGTATTTAACTCCTCCATGTATAAACTATCTTTACTTACTTTAGTTAAATTTTCTCTTACTTTTTGATTATATGTTTTATATATTTCATCAACTCCACCTATCAACGCAAATGTTGTAGTAACACCTTCCGGGATTACTTTTACAAAGTTGAATTTTAAATTTACATAATAATCTTTTTGAGGTGTTTTAACAGTTAATCTATGCTCCCTATCCATGAATTTATTAGCAAATCTTTCTGCTTCCATTTTATCATATTGTGTTATCGGTAAAGCAGTTGTCATATCAACATTTACTTCTATATCACTTATAGTCTTATCTCCTTTATGTGCTTTCTTTACAGCATAAGCGGCTATTTGACCTATAGTATTAAGGTATACTACTTCTGAGTCTGTTTTATTATTACCAGCACCAACTTCTGTATTTCTAACTGTTGCACCACTTTTTAACGTGTAATTTCCTACATAATATTCTCCTGTATTTACATATTTTGAACCAGCTATACCTATTACCAAATTATTTTCTAAATTTTCTATGAAATCATCTTGGTCTAACTCTTCAAGATTTAACCTTCCTATAACTCGACCATAAACATCAGCTTGTTGTAACTGAACTCCATTTATTATTATATCTTGTTCAGAATTTCCGTTATCATTTCCTACCTTAAGTTTAATTTCAAATTTTTTCATTTTACAAAACCTCCAATTTTTTCATTTCTTTACTTTAACTTTATTTTTTATTTACCTTTTACTTCCGAAAACTTCCGACTTCTCCGCAAAATTTAATTCTTTACTCCGAAAACTTCCGAATTATTCTTATAATTGTACTTGAACTTACATTATAATCTACCGCTAATTCCTCTACCTTCTTCAAATCTCTTACTTTCTGTTGGTAGATATTTTTTTCCTGTTCTAAGGTCAATTTTCTAGGCCTTCCAACTTTTCTAATCTCACTCACCTCCTTGCCTTAACTTAATTATATTATACATGGAATAATTTTGACTGTCAATATTTTTTCTTCCGATTTTTTCATATTTTTTCTTAAAACTTCTCAATATCAGTGATATGCTTATTTGTAATGATTTTTATAGTATTTTATTTTGAACAAAAGGTCTAAAGATTGAGAGTTTTATATAATTAGAACTAAATATTGCTACTCCCTCCAGGAGCAATATTTAGTTCTAATTATATAAGGCTCAGAGATGCATGTAGAGCGTTAGCTTGGAAAGCATCATAAAGCGTAGCTTAATTGCAACTAAAAAAAGAAGTGCTATTGCACTCCTTTATTCCTGTATAGTTACTTTATCTTTATCCACTTTTACTATTATTATACCGTCATTATATGTAGCTTTAAATTCTAATTTACTATTTCCAAAATCATTTAAAGTACCTTCTTGCAGTTCAACTTCTTCTACACATTTACCTTCATCTTGAAAATAATATGTAATTTCATCTTGTATTAACAAACTCTGATCAATTGGAATATCATCTAACATTTCTATATTTTTGAACCAAATTTGTTCTACATAGAGCTCTGACTCTACATCAGTTTCATCTTCTTTATTTGTATTT
>CAZIUX010000129.1:0-1938 GCA_964542795.1 uncultured Muribaculaceae bacterium | reverse complement strand
AAAAAGAAATTAGAAAATATAATAGATTCTTTATTAAAAATCAAATAACAGATGTTACAATGCAAAATATTATAATTAGTATTTTTGAAACATTTATTGATTACAATGAAATAAGTGAACAGTCTGAATTATTAGTTATATATTTAGCCAAATTAGTGAATATTGCTCTTAATTTAGATGAACTAACCTTTAATCTTGAAAAAGTATTATCAACAAAAGATATAATTATTTATTTAAATAAATTATTTAATGAAGATAAAACAATAAAAGAAGTTTTAACAAAAAGTAAAAAAGATTTACAATTATTAATTAAGAGTAATCAACAAATTCAAAAAAAGCTAATTAAGTTATTAAATGATGAAACATTTCAATTAGAATATATTCCATATGAACACAATAAAGCCAATAAACCTATTTATGAGGTAGTGTTAAAATACTATATTGATGGATTGTCAAAGTATCAAAGTAAAGAAATTGATTTAGTAATTAGTGAAGAAAACTTAGATAATGAGTTATCATTAATTACCTACACTTTAGCAGTATTTTCAATGATGAAGCTTACTGCAAGTAAACAAAACATTTACTTAATGATACCGATTGCAAATAAGTTTTTTCAAAAGAAAAAAAACTTCAAAAATCTGATTAAGTTGATGGCAAATGAAAATTATTGCCAAAGAATTATTTTAGAAATTGATGCATTATACTTAGAAAGTTATGCAAAAGAAATTGAAGTAGCCAGAAAAAAAGGAACCTTGATTGCAATTCGAAAGGGTAATTCAAATCTTGATCCTAATGACTTTGACATTATTGTAATAAAAAAAGATGATTCAAAGATTAAAGACTTATTTAAAAGATTTTCTAAATTAGCACAAATTACTATTATTAGTGATGTAAATGGGGAAGAAAACTCAAAAAATATAGATTATATTATTAATAATAATCGTGTTCAATTTAAAGATTTAATTAAGAAGTAGGTGAGAAGATTGAAGGACAATTTAACGGTCCAAGTAACGGCTAAAGAAGTATACCGTAAAAAGATTACAATTAGATTCTTAAAAATTATCATTGCCTTAGTTTTATTATTTTTATCGGCATTTTATGCTATACTATATATAATAAACTATGGAGGTAACTTCACAATTAATTTAGACCCCAATTTAAAAGCAACTAAAAACTTGATGTTATCATCTTCTTCTGATTTTAAAACATCACCGATAATTCTAAGAGCTAAATCTCTTGAATATATGGATAACATAACAGAAAGTTGGTTGCCGGCAGATATATTAGATCAAGAAGGGGAACATAGTAAAGATAATTACATTGCTTATACATTTTTCTTAAAAAATAATGGAGAAGACATTGTTAATTATATAAGGGAAATAAAGATTAATTCAGTTATTAAGGATGTAGACGAGGCCGTAAGAGTGGCAGTTTACCTTAATCGAGAAAAATCTCTTTATGCAAAAAAAGCTAAATCTGGTAGTCCCGAACCAGGAACAATTGCATTTACATCATCACATCAGGTATTATATGAAACAAGAAGTAATATGAAACCTGGAGATGTAGATAGATATACCATAATCATATGGCTTGAGGGTGAAGATCCCGAGTGTGTTGATGATATTATAGGAGGTGAAATGAAAATGGAGATGTTGATCAAAGAATTAAGAGAGACAACAGATCCAAACGACAAAAATATTATTGATTATCCTAGTTCAGAATAATCTAGGAAAAAAATTAAAGAAAAATTATGGTAAAAAAGAAAACAAATAAAAAGAAAGAGGAAAAAAAATGAAAAATCGAAAAATCATATCAGCATTTTTAATGCTATTACTAGCAGCTATTACATTAACTTCTGCATCATATGCGTGGTTTACTGCAAATCAAACCGTTTCAGTTGCTGGATTAGATGTAAATGTTAGTGCATCTAATGGTATC
>CAZIUX010000128.1:0-1981 GCA_964542795.1 uncultured Muribaculaceae bacterium | reverse complement strand
TTTCATCAAATGATCCAATTCCATCTAACAAGTTTAAATAATAAGATACTGATGCATAGATATCAGAAATTGTTAATCTCTTTTCTACTGTATCACAATCATTACCAATTATTCTTACTACTTTTTTAGGATCTTTTTTAGAATAAACTGTTACCATTTGAACTTTATTATAAGTATCTAATTCTTGATTAATTAGTACTTCTTTCATACCATATCCTTTTTGGAATATTGGTTTTAATGTTTCTAAAACTTCTTTAGTAACTAATGTTCCTTTAGGTACTACTACTGTTTTACCTTCTTTAATATCTTCAGCTAATGTACAATCTAATAATCTATCTAATACGTTTAGTTTTTTATTAAATTTATATCTACCTACTTTAGCTAAATCATAACGGAATGCATCAAAGAATCTAGTGATTAATTGATTTTTAGCACTATCTAATGTAGATGGTTCACCTGGTCTTAATTTAGAATGAATATCTATTAATGCTTCATCTGTATTTTTATTAGCATCTTTAGCGATTGTTTTATCTAAATAATCGTCTTCACCAAATAAATCAATGATATCTTCATCATTAGATAATCCGATTGCTCTAAGTAATGTTGTAACAGGAACTTTTCTAGTTCTGTCAATTCTTACATAGATTACATCTCTAGCATCTAATTCATATTCTAACCAAGTACCATGATTTGGTATTAATTGACTTGTAATTACTACTCTACCATTTTTATCTATTTCTTTTCCAAAATAAACTGATGGTGACCTAACTAATTGAGATACTATAACTCTTTCAGCTCCATTAATAACAAAAGTTCCACTTTCAGTCATAACAGGCATATCGCCTAAGTAAATTTCTTGTTCTTTTACTTCTCCTGTTTCATGATTAAAAAGTCTAGCTTCAACTTTTAAAGGCACTGCAAATGTTGCATATCTTTCTTTGCATTCTTTAATAGAATATCTAGGTTTTTCAAATGAATAGTCTCCAAATTCAAGTGTTAAATTACCAGTAAAACTTTCAACTGGAAAAATGTCTTCAAATACTTCTTTGATTCCATTTTTCATAAATTCATCATATGATTTTTTTTGAATTTCTAGTAAGTTACCTAATTCAATAGCATTTTTTGTTTTAGCATAACTTCTTCTTTCACGATAGTCTCCAAATTTTTTAACTTTATAAGCCACTCTTTCACCCCTATGTACTAAATTTTAGGAAAACTACGCACAAAAAATTGCGCATACGTCAATATATAATATTAACAAATTTATGTCTATAAGTCAACGGATTTTCTTGCACAAATTACATAAAATCCTTTATTTTTACTTTTTAATTCAACCAAGTATTCTTTTTCTAAATCTTTCATTACTGATTTAGCGCCTTGGTCTTTATTTATTACTATCCAAAGTTCACCATTATCTTTCAAATGTTCTATTGCTTTAAATAGTATTTCATATAATATTTTCTTACCAACTCTTATTGGTGGATTAGATATAATGAAATCAAATTTATCAGTTACATTAGAATATATGTCACTCTCATATACTCTGACATTCACATGATTCAGATTAACATTCTTTCTTGCCAATTCCAAGCTTCTTCTGTTTATATCAATCATATGAACCTCTGCTTCACAATTATTGGCTATATAGATACCAATTGGGCCGTATCCACAACCAAAATCAAGAATTTTACCAGATAGTTTACTAACATCTAATGTTTCTAATAATGTCCTAGTTCCAAAGTCTAGTCCTTTTTTTGAAAATACTCCATAATCAGTTGTAAATGAATATGTCTGATTATTTATTATTGCTTTGGTTACTTTTTCTTTACTAATTAGTTCGTCATCGTTCTCAAAATAATGTGCCATATCCTACCTCACTTATATACGACGAAAGCCTATACTAAATTTTCAAGTACAGGCTAACACCATAAATATAATTATTTTAATTCGATAGTAGCGCCAGCTTCTTCGAATTTTGCTT
>CAZIUX010000127.1:0-2068 GCA_964542795.1 uncultured Muribaculaceae bacterium | reverse complement strand
AATGACTATTCTCTAGGAAGCACAGTAGGAGTAGACATTTTTGAAGTAGGAGAAGTTGTTGATGTTACTGGAACAACTAAAGGAAAAGGTTTCCAAGGTGTAATTAAACGCTATAACCAATCTAGAGGTCCAATGACTCATGGTTCAAGATTTCATCGTCGTCCGGGTTCATTAGGAACCAAGTTACAAATGAGAGTTCAAAAAGGACATCATTTACCAGGACATATGGGAGTTGAAACTGTAACTATTCAAAATTTAAAAATAGTTGATATTAATTCTAGTGAAAACTATATTTTAGTTAGTGGAAATATTCCCGGAGCTAAAAATTCATTAGTTTTAATCAGAGAAAATATCAAAGGAAATAAAAAAGAAAATATAGAATTAGTTACTTATGAAGAAGAAACAGTTGTTGATGAAGTAATTGAAACTATAACTGAAGAAGTAGTTGAAGATACAGTTGCTGAAGAAGAAACAACTCCCGAAATTACTGAAGCTAATACTCCAGATGAAGGAGGTAATGAATAATGGCTAAATTAGATATTTTCAATTTAAAAGGCGAAAAGGTCGCAGATGTTAAATTATCAGATCACGTTTTTGGAATTGAACCTAATGACATCGTTTTAAAGAAAGCAATTGATTTACAACTTGCTTCATTAAGACAAGGAACACATAAAACTAAAACTCGTGGTGAAGTTGCAGGCGGCGGAAGAAAACCTTACCGTCAAAAAGGTACAGGTAACGCTCGTCAAGGTAGTATTCGAGCTCCACATTATCGTGGCGGTGGAATAGTATTTGGAGTTACACCAAGAAGTTATGTATTCAAATCAAATAAAAAAGAAAAAGCTTTAGCACTTAAATCTGCTTTAGTGTATAAAGTACTTGATAGTAAACTTACAATAGTTGATTCATTAAATCTTGCAAGTTTAAAAGTAAAAGACAGTTTAAAATTCATTAGTGATTTAAAATTGGAAGGAAAAACATTATTTGTTACTGTAGGAGATGCTGAAAACTTATACATGGCAACTCGTAATTTAAAAAATGTTGAAGTAACTCTAGTTAATGATCTTAGTGTTTATGACATTGTTAATTCTACTAACTTAGTAATAGATCAAGAATCATTAAAATTAATTGAGGAGGTGCTTAAATAATGGATTATACAGATATCATTATTGCACCAGTTATTACTGAAAAATCAGCTACTCTAAATGCAGATGAAAGAGTATATGTATTCAAAGTTAATAAGAAAGCAAATAAAAATCAAATAAAGAAAGCTATTGAAGATGCCTTCAAAGTTAAAGTAGATAATGTAAATACTTTAATTACAAAGCCTAAGGATCGTCGTGTTGGTAAATATACAGGTCAAACAAAGACTTATAAAAAAGCCATCATAACCCTTAAAAAAGGCTCTAAAATAGAATTATAGAGGTGAAGAATTATGGCAATTAAAAGTTATAAACCAGTTACTCCCGGACACCGTGGAATGACTACTCTAGATAATAAACATCTCACTTCTAAAAAACCTGAAAAAAGTTTATTAGCTACAAAAGCAAAAACTGGAGGACGTAACAATCAAGGTAAACTTACTGTTCGTCATATCGGTGGAGGTGCTAAACAAAAATACCGTATAATTGATTTTAAAAGAAGTAAAAGAGATATTACTGGTAGAGTTGCAAGCATTGAATACGATCCAAATAGAAATGCAAATATAGCTTTAATAAACTATCTTGATGGTGAAAAAGCATATATTATTGCTCCCAAAGAATTAACTGTTGGAATGATTATAGAAGCTGGAGAAAATGCCGATATTAAAGTTGGTAATGCTCTTCCTTTAGAAAAGATTCCAGTAGGTACAGTAATTCACAACTTAGAACTTAAACCAGGAAAAGGTGCTGAACTTTGCCGTAGTGCAGGAACTAGTGCTCAAATCCTTGGTCGTGAAGGCAAATATGTAATGGTGAGATTACAAAGTAGTGAAATTAGAAATATCTTAGGCGTTTGTTATGCAACTGTCGGAGTAGTTGGAAATGAAGACTATGAGCTTGTTAATTTAGGTAAAGCTGGTCGTAAA
>CAZIUX010000126.1:0-2074 GCA_964542795.1 uncultured Muribaculaceae bacterium | reverse complement strand
TTAATTTAAAATATAATTCTTTTCCTTGATTATAATTTTGATTTGAACCTGTTTCTGTAAACGTAACTGTTAATGTATAGGTATGAGTTGTATTAGGAGCTATATCTGTTTGACTTATTACAACTCCAGATACACTTGGTACTTCTGTTTGGGTTTTATCTAAACATGGTACTGCATCACTTGATGTACAATCTATTTCATAAACTAACTCTGATTTAGTATAAAATGTATTTATAACATTAGAAAAATAGATATCATATCCACTTACTGGTAAGGTACCTGTATTTTTTACTGTAAATGTCATGGAATCATAATCCCCTGGTTGCTTATTTGCCATATCAATATAATCAGTTCCATTATAAGTTAATTTTAATGATCCTGATGTTGTTATATTAGAACTGGCTGTATCATTACCAATTACTATAGTAGTAAAATAAGCATATGAAAAGCCTATTATAAAAGATATAAGAGTTATTATGGAAATAATTATTACTACCTTCTTATTTTTCATATGTTCTCCTAGTTTAAGTATATATAAAATACTATCTATTGTCTAGATAATATTTAATTAAGCAATTACCACGGTGCCTGTTTTACCTGCATCACTTAATCTTGAAGTTATCCATGTTTGAGCTGTAGTGTCTAAAACAGTTATTGTTATACCGTTTGTTATTCCTAAAAACATGGATGAATAAGATGAAACTGTTGTAAAATTAGAATTTCTTAAATCAAGAGTAGTTAAACTGATACAATTATTAAACATCATGCCAGCGTTTGTTACACTATTCATATTAAATGTACTTAAGTCTAGACTGGTTAAATCACTACATTCACGAAACATTCCCCACATATCTACTACTTGGCTTGTGTTAAATTGACTTATGTCCAGACTACTTAGACTGCTACACCAATTAAACATAAATCGCATAGTTGTTACTTTACTTGTGTTAAATTGACTTAGATCTAAGCTTGTTATCTTCTCGCAAACAGTAAACATGGATTGCATAGTGATAACATTGGATGTATCAAATGTGCTTACGTCTATTGAAAGTAACTCACTACAATCAGTAAACATATATGACATATTTGTTACCTTAGATGTATTAAATGAACTAAGATCTATGATTGGTAAAATGTAACACCCACCAATCATATATTCCATGTCCGTTACATTACTTGTATTAATACTGCTCAAGTCTAAACTTGTAAGCTTATAACAATTACCAAACATATAACTCATATCTTTTACATTGCTTGTATCAACTTTATCAAAATTATTTATTTTATTTAGTTTATCAAATTGGAAAAAAAAGCCTCTACTATTTTGATTTCCAAGTATTTGTCCATCACTTTGAATATGTAAATGATAAGTATTTGTCCCTAAACCATCGTCAATTATATAAGCCATTATTTTATTATCTTGGTTTGCAGAAACATCCCACGAAGTTACTTCGCTAGGAATACTTATCTTGTCTTCAAAGGTTATTTCGGTAATGTTATTTGCTTGACTCCAAAATAATTCTGTTGAATTATATGTTTGACGAGCAATTAATGTTTGTGAAACTCTTTTCATTTCATTTATTGTAATTGTAAAATATAAATCTTGGTCTTGATTATAGTTTTGGTCTGAGTTGGTTTCTCTAAATAATACAGTTAAAGAATATGTGTGCGTTGTATTAGGTGCAATAGATCCCTGTTCAATAACTAAAACTTCGCTTATTGGAACCGGAGTTTGACTTACTCCACTACAACTAACAGCGTCACTTGATAAACAAGTTAATGTATAGACAATTTCATTATTAATAAATGTATTGGTTAGTTTTGAAAAGAAAATTTGGTATGCACTTACTGGTAATGTACCCGTATTTTTTACAGAAAAAGTCATAGAGTCCGTTGACCCTGGTATTGCATTTTCTAATGATATAAAATCAGTTCCATTATATGTTAATTTTAATGATCTTGAAGAGGTTATGTTCGAACTTGCACTATCATTACCAAGCACAATTGTTGTAAAATAGGCATATGATTAGCTCCTATTAGGAAAACACACTGTCAAAGGGGTATGTAGCGGGGG
>CAZIUX010000125.1:0-2075 GCA_964542795.1 uncultured Muribaculaceae bacterium | reverse complement strand
TCCTCAATAATATAAGATACTAATTTTCTATTTAATAAATCATTACTATCATATCTAATACATACTAAAAGTTCATTCATTTCTTCACCTGTTATTGGGTTAATCATTACTCTACCTTCTTCATCAGTATCCTTTGTACTAGATGCTCCTTTTAAATATCCATTTTCTATTAAATGTGCAACAGTAGGATGAGCACATGAATCATTTAATGATTTATCTTCTTCATTGTATTCTGAAACTGTTTTAGGTATTAAGTTTAAATTATCATTACCCCATTCAATAGCAGCATTTTTAATCATTTCTATTCTATTATTATAATCATCAACTAATGTTTCATTTCTAATTTTTATTATAGATGGGACTACTAAAATAGTGAGAATTGACATAATTGTGATTACTGCTAATAACTCAACTAAAGTCATACCTTTTCTATTCATATTATCTACCTCTATTATATAATAAAGTATAACAAATTTTTTTTATAATAACAATACTTCTGTCACTATCAAGGGAAAATTTCCTAAATAAAGATTAACAATTTTTCTTTGAATTATGGTTTTCAATATATTTTTGATAGGAAGTAGCTTTCCAAGGATGAGAAGCAGGAGGTCTATAAATGATTTTCTGCTTTTTTATTTTTTCAATATGTTGGACAATATTTAATTCTATAGCATTATAAAATTTGTCTTCATGTAATATAAAGTAATTATGATCAAATGATTCAATAAAAATTACTTTGGTTTTAGGAAATAAATTAATTCTTTGACCATTTAATTCAGGATAATAAAGTATTGATTTATGTTTGATAGTAGAACCATTGTTAACAACTTTATTAGTAAAAATTGATAGATAAAGATTAATTAAATCAATGGATGGTGACTCTTCCATAAAAGATTTGTTATAATCAATAGGAAGAGCAAATTGTTTGTTGTATACTGCCAGGTATTCTTTTACAAACTGATTTGCTTTTTCAATTGTATTAATATTATTTAATCTTAACTCGGCAACTAATCTACTTTGAAACGTTCCAAAAAGACGCTCAATCTTACCTTTAGCTTGAGCGATAGAGGTGGTTATTATTTCAATACCTAATTTATCACAAGCAGCTTGAAACTGAGTAAAGGTATCTTTTTCAATGTTTACCATTTTTTTAGAATAATATTCAAAGATAGTTCTTCTATCTGAATAAAAAGCCATTGGTATTCCATAATTTAACAATATTTGATAAGTCATTTCATAATATCCTTTTATAGTCTCACCGGTATCAAAATAAGCACCTAAAACATTACCAGTAGCATCATCAATAGCTGCGTGAAGATATGTTTTAAAAGTTCCGAACCAAAGATGAACAGATGCATCAATCTGAACTAATTCACCAAAATATTTTTTTCTTTCACGAGAAGGATGTAAATTTTGTTTTTTAATCTTTTTATTTTTTTTAGGAGATTTAATATCAACTTCAGTTAATATGTTATATATAGTTCCATAAGGTAAATTAATATTTTCTAATTCTAATAATTTTTCTTTAAAATGAGTAAAATTAAAATCAAAATATTTTTCTTTATATAAAGAAATTATTTTATTTCTTAATTTAGAATCTAACTTATTAACAGGAATTTTATTTTTAGATTTATGAACAAAGCCACTTTTACCTTCAGTTTTATAAATATTAATTAATTGATTAATTCTTCTAAGAGAACAACCAATAATTATAGAAGCTTTCTTTTTATCAATATTACCATTAATAACTTTAATAATAGTTTTATATTTTAATTTTTCCTTATAATTCATTTCAGATACACTAACTTTTTTATTCATAAACAAACACCTCATTATTTATGATACATTAGTTAGGAAATTTTCGCTTGATAATAATTGGGAAATTTTTGCTTGATAATCACATATGTAAAGTAATTTACTTTTCTTTTTTCATGCTTTATAATTTTATTATGCCGATGTAGCTTAGTAGATAGAGCAATTGTTTCGTAATCAATAGGTCGAAGGTTTGATTCCTTTCATCGGCACCATTTAGTTTTTAACTCGAACTGCTTTCAAAGACTTTTCGAGTTTTAATA
>CAZIUX010000124.1:0-2088 GCA_964542795.1 uncultured Muribaculaceae bacterium | reverse complement strand
ATATTCTTTATATAGCCTATGGTGATGATAATGAATACTTATATTCAGATGCTTGTTTAATAGAAAACATTAATTTAATCAATCAAAATAAGATGACTGATTGTACAGCTAAATTTAGATATCGTGGTCAAGACTATCCAGTAAATATAGAGTATTTAAGTGATAATACAGCCTTAGTTAACTATCCGTCACAAGCTAAATCGGTTACTCCTGGTCAAGCATGTGTATTATATAATAATGAAGAATGCTTAGGCAGTGGGATTATTAAAGAAGTATATAAAAATAATAATAAATTATGGTACATAAACTAGATTTACCTTTACTTTACACTTGACAACTATTTGATACATTGATACAATCAATGTGTAAATAGTAGAGGAGGGATTTAGTCGATGAATCGATTAAATGAATTATTACAAGAATTAGGTATTTCTAAGGTTAGATTAGCAAAATATTTGGGAGTATCTAGACAAATGGTTTATAATTATTTAGAATTAAAAAATTTAAATAAATGGCCAAAAGAAAAAAAATTATTACTATTCAAATTATTAGATATAGAAAATGGTGAGGAGTCATCATTATCAAAAATAAAAGTTAATACTGAATATTTAATGAGTGTTGAACAAAGACTTAATCAAGGTGTTAAAGATTCATCAAGTTTTGATCCTATTGTTGATTTAAAAGGTTTAAATAAAGACGAACAACAACTCCTTTCAGATATTATTTTTCTAATTAAAGATCGTTTTTCTGAAAGTATTTCTGATCCTAAATTAAGAAAATCTACATATCATAGTTTTTTATATTTGTATCATATGTTACAGTCAATGAATAGTTTACCTGAGATAAAATATTTATTAGCATATTTCTCTAAGGTTGCAGGAATAACTTCTCCAAGAGATTTTAAGTTTAATGAAGATAAACAACTGTTATTAGAGGGTATAGTGCATTCTGCATTAAATTTATATCATAATGGTGGGGCATCTCGTAGTAAGGTCTTGGATAGTCATAATCGATTTGTTCAAGAAATGGAAATAAAAAAGGAAGAAAAACTAAGTCGTACTCAAAAATTAGATACAATTAGAATTAAAGCTTTAAGAGAATTAAATTATGATGAAATAACTATGGAAAATGCTACTGAAGTATATGAAAAAATGGATGAAATAGAAAACAGGAATCAATAATGAAAAAAAATATCAATATGATTTTAGGATTAGTTTTTATCGTAGTTGGAATAATATTTGCTTTAAATGCCTTTAATTTAACAAATATAAATGTCTTCTTTAATGGTTGGTGGACATTGTTTATTATAGTTCCTAATTTAGTTAGTTTAATTCAAGGTAAAGATCGTTTATCAAGTATATTTTGGTTAATTATCGGTTTATTACTATTAATAATTAGTAATGAAATAATTCCTCTTGATTTGCTATGGAAGCTATTAATACCAATGATTTTAATCTTTATTGGTTTATCTTTCTTAAGTAAAGAATTTTATTCAAATAAAATTAAGAAAGATATTAATTTATTAAAGAAAAATAAAAAGAATATAGATAATGGTTTTGAACATTGGGCAACATTCAGTGAAACAAAAGTAAATGCAGAAGAAAAAGACTTTAAAAATGTTACTTTAAATGCTATATTCGGCTCAATGAAATATGATTTAAGTAAATCAAACTTAAAGAATGATGCTATTATTGATGCATATGCTATTTTTGGTGGTATAGAAATTATTGTTCCTAAAGATGTGGTTGTTAAAATAATTCCAACCTCGATATTTGGTGGGACTGAAGATAAAACAATTAATCGAGAAAGTACAAATGGAAAAACACTTTATATCAATTCAACATGTGTTTTTGGAGGAGTAAGCATTAAATGACTACAAACCAAAACCTTATAAAACATTTTGCCATTGGTTTAGCTATATTAATAATTACATCTATTTTATCTGTTATTGGAATGCTTTTAAACATCTTAATTGGATTCTCAACTAATAGTAACAATCAAACTAAGTTAAAGGATTTAGATTATCTTAATGTTGAAAAAAAAGAAATTAGTAAGTTAGATATTAGTTTAAAGACTTCTAATCTTGAA
>CAZIUX010000123.1:440-2101 GCA_964542795.1 uncultured Muribaculaceae bacterium | reverse complement strand
GTTCTAGTTTTTGTGCTAATGATGGATATTGTGATTGTAATAAGAATTCATTATTTCCTGAGAGTTTTTATGATAAAGATATTTGTACATTTTTAGCCGACGGAAATAAAGAAGCAAATATAAGACTAGTTTCTTGTCCTGGGGAAACCGATTATGCTACTAGACTTCCCGGAGGTGGAACATACTATAAAAGTACATCTAAAGGTAAACAATATAAAGCAAATAATCTTATTACTTGGAAAGAATATATGATAGGACTTGTTGTAAAAGAAATTAATGCAAGCGATAGAATAGAAATGTTAAAATTTCAAATGCTTTTGGGACAAACGTATGCTTTAAACAGATTATTTTCTGGAGAAAGCAGTGCATTTTATTATAATTCAGCTGGAGAATTAAAAATAACGGTTGGAGAATGTACTCAATCATACAATTATAAAAGATATAGTAATACATATTTGAATGGAATATATAAAAATAATTTAGATGAAGCTTATGATGAAATTGCTTATCAAGTATTAATAAATAATGATACTGGCGAAATTATTTATGCAAGATATGAAGAAGAACTTCAAAAACAAATTCGATCTATGAGTAAACTTACATATTTTGAAATGTTAAATAGTAATTATATAAGAAATTATTCTGTCGGATATTATAAAAATGCAGCAATAAAAGAGTGTGATTATACTGGTGCAAATCTACCTTCATCCGATAGCGCGATTGCTTCAATTGCACTTAGCTATGTAGGAAAGGATACCGGAAAAGATTGTAGTGGATTTACTAGATTGGTATTACGTAAGGCTGGATATATTGCTTCCTTTAATAGTGGATATTGTGAAGGAGATTCAAGAGGATCTTATGGGATGTACTTAACTATGGAAAAAAATGATAGATTATCTTGGAAAAGAAGTAGTGGAATTAGTACAAGTGCTGCAATGAGTACTTTTCCAGGCAATTGTGCTCCAGGTGATTTAGTGTTTTATTCACAAGGAAATGATACATGTGTAAGGCATGTTGCAGTATATATTGGAGAAGATAATGGAACTCACATGATAGTAGATACAACTGAATCGAGACATACTGCAGAATATAGAAGTATGACAGCTTTAGGAAATAATTGGATTCCTTTGGCGTGCGCAAGACCATACTAGAAAGGTTTATATGAAAAAAATAATTTTGGCAATTTGTGCATTGTTTATATTATCTGGTTGTAATGCAACATATGCTTTAAATGTAAACAAAAATTTATCATTTGATGAAACTTTAATTGTAGAAAATTTTCAATATTTTACTAATTCAAATGAATTTAATGAATATATAAATGCTAATTATAAATTTGATTCATCTACTGTTTTTAGTATGATTAATAAAACAAGTGATTCTTACTCTTTAAAATCCTATAGAAAAGTAGAAAACTTAAAAGATTTGGAAAGTGAAGAATTTATAATATCAAATATAGGTAACGTAGAATTTAATGAAGCAGAAAATAAAATAACTTTTACACCTGATGAAACTAAATGTCAAAACTTTTTATACACAGGAGACTCTGATGAAACGTCTATTGTAACTGTCAGTGTTTATATTCCATTTTCGGTAATTGAAAGTAATGCAGATAAAACAAATTACAAAGAAGTGAAAACCGGCAACGCAAGAAGTTTTCT
>CAZIUX010000123.1:0-430 GCA_964542795.1 uncultured Muribaculaceae bacterium | reverse complement strand
GTAATGCAGATAAAATAAATTATAAAACTCACTTATGGGATTTTACTATAGATGACTGTTCAAAAGAACTTTACATAAAATATAAAAGAAATGATATTATTGATTTTGCTGCTTTGGGTGTAATAGGATTAATAGTAATAGCTATTGTTATTTTCTTTGTTAATAAATCAAAAAAAGTTAATGAATTATAAGTTATAATATGGTTTACCAGAGCCTGAATTTTATGAAGAAAGAGATAGTTTTAAAGTTGTTTTTAGAAATTTTAAAGTAGATATTAGTGAGCAAGTTAGTGAGCAAGTTAAAAAATATAAAAATTTGTTACTAAATTTTTGCAAAACACCTAAATCTGCAAAAGAAATAAGAAAATATTTAAATATTAAATCAAGAAATTATGTTAATAAAAATCAATCAAGTGACATAATTTATTCTT
>CAZIUX010000122.1:343-2111 GCA_964542795.1 uncultured Muribaculaceae bacterium | reverse complement strand
TTAATCATTTTTTCAAGGTTCATACCTCGATTGCCATGTGTGACAGTAGGTTCATACTTTTCTTTAGTTTTATTTGGATATTTCATCAATACTATCACCATAATAATTATACAACATACATGCATATTTTAAAAGTGAAAATACAGTGTTAACATTGTAAAGTACATGATAATTATGTGATTAGTTGTGTTATTATTTAACTAGGTGATAATAATGATAAGTAAGTTAAGAGAAATTATGTTAAGCAAAGCCTTGGCAGAAAATCCAGAATTAATAGAAATCAATGACTGGATTGTGGAATTGATTAGTAGATTGGGAATTGATCCAAGTATATCGCAAGAAGAACTTGATAAGAAAAAAAGTGAGTATTCAATAGCGTCATACAGAGCCGAAAATGAATTAAAAAAAACAATAAACCGTCTATTTAACAAGAAAAAGTATGGTCTTGAAATTCGTTTAAACAATATAGCTTTAGATAACTTAACGAGATATGAAAAATTATTAAAAAGAAAAAATGAAATAACTCAATTATTACAAAGCGAGTATTTAAAAAAAGATACAATAAAAGATTTAGGATTAACTCTTACTGATGCAATATCCATTGCTCAGAAAAATAACATTCCCTTTGTTTTAGAAGAAGAGGACAAAAAAATTATTAATAATCCTGAAAGATATGATGGAATGGAAAATTTTGTTTTAGTTCATAAAACAAATTATATTCCAGAAGGTGGAAGAATAAGAACGGCTAAAGAATCAAATGTAACTAATGATGGTTATTTTGCGCTTGATAGAGTTGGAAGTTACAAATATGCAGTTGAAAGAAATACAATTCATTTTTCTGTTAATGGAGAAGTTAGTTCCCATTCTTATGGCAATTGGGATGACACTAAATATGCAATTGTAATTCCTTTAGGTGATATGCCAATTAAAAATCTTAGATCTGCAGCAGTTATGGATACTTTTTTTGAAAGTGGAATTCAAATGCCTAAAAAAGCTATTTTCCTTTGTCCAGAAGAGGATTTAGATAAAGTTAAAGCCCAAAATCCTGATTTACAAATTATCGCTTATAAAGGAAAAAATGTTAAGGGATATGCTGATTCTATTGTTGGAATGTTAGGAAAACATGTCGAAGAAATAGGAATGTGGAATTGGTTTTCCAATAATGGTAATAAATATTATGAAATGCTAAAAAATGAAGTGGGCGACCATATATCAACCGCGCCTCATGTTGCTACTCCCGAAAAAGAAGAGGAAGATTATTTTTCATCAATTAATCACTTTAATGCTTTAAATGACAAAATAATTGATGAAAAAATACCTTTTACTAAAGAAGATTATTTAAAAGTAAACGAAGATAATAATATAAATTTCCTATTTAATAATTTATTTGGTAATGAATTATCAAAACAAAATACCAGAATTGGATTAAATAGAGTAAGAGAGGCATTATCAATAAAAGGCATTAATCTAAGTTATGAATTAGAAGAAAAAGTTGAAGACATTTTAAATAGAATCGATTTAGGTAGTAATCCCTGCTTAACTGAAGAAGAAATACATGAATATCTTTCAAGATATGGAAAAAATTATAATAGTTATTCCTATGTGACTTCTCATGATTATATTCGCTATTTTGTTTTAAAAAATGTCTATCAGGCAATAGAAAAAAAATTAACCATGGAAGAACCAGAAGAAACAGTAGAATTGTCTTCTTCAGTTAGTATGTGATAAAGGAGCATTCCTTGACAAAGAAGATAACATATTATAGAAT
>CAZIUX010000122.1:0-333 GCA_964542795.1 uncultured Muribaculaceae bacterium | reverse complement strand
AACTAATAAGAAGGGTGATAAATGTGTATAGTGAAAAGCTATTTCTAACTCCTCAAGATATTTTAGAAAAAGAGTTTAAAATTGATGCTAGAGGTTATAGACCACAAGAAGTTGATAAATATCTCGACATGGTAATTCGTGACTATACTGAATTAATAAATGTCATTAAAAATAAGGATAAAGAAAACAAAGAATTACTAGAGGATAATAACACTCTAAAAAAAGAAATTAGATATTTAAAAGAACAACTTGAAACAGTTTCTTCAACAGAAACTAAAAGTGGTCCAACAAATATAGACCTTCTTAAGAGAATTTCTAATTTAGAAAAAATAG
>CAZIUX010000121.1:0-2174 GCA_964542795.1 uncultured Muribaculaceae bacterium | reverse complement strand
TAAATCTGCTCCAACTTGTTCAATTTCATTTGCTGCGTGTGGTGCTAGTGCAACAGGTACTTGTACTGATTCAGATTCACTAATGAAATCTGGAGCATCTTCTTCAATAACTCCTGCTGCAACAATGACACACTCTTGTGAAAACAACGCTGGATTGACTGCATCATGTCAAATTACAAAAACATATGATGCTTGTTGTACTACCACATCTACCTGTGTTGGAGGAAATAAAACTTGCGAAACCGCAGCATGTGGATATAAGAGCTGTGCTACATCTTCATGTGGTGCCTGTCTTTCATATACATATGGTTCATGGGGCTCTGGGTCTTCGTCATCTGCTACTTCTTGTTCAGCGGTTTCTAAAACATATGCCGAAAACAATGGCTTAACTTGGTATAGAACGTGTGTTTATCTTCCTGATATAAGTATGGTTTGTGAATCTGGTGGAAGATGTTGGTCTAAAACAGAGTATAGTAGATCTAGGACTTGTAATACTTGGCCAACTTGTAGTCATGTTGACTGTGGAACACTAACTTGTCAACATGCCGATTGTGGCTGGGATAGTTGTTTAACTGGATCAACAACTTGTAATGCAGGATACAAATAATAATTATTATAGAAACCTCTATTTGAGGTTTTTAATTTGAGAAAAATTTGATATACTATAATAGTGATAATATGAAAAGAAAAAAAAGACTAAAAAAAGAAGTAATTTTATTAGGATTTTTATTTTTAACATTAATTTTGTTAATTATTTTAATGGTACCCAAAGAGATATATTTTAATGATTTTAATAAAAATAAACAAGTGGCATTATATACTAATTTTGATAGCTCCGATATAACTGCATGCTATGGTAGTAAGTTTTTTTCTGACATGGCTAATTGTCATGATGTATCAGATCAAATAAAAGTAATTGGCAAAGTTGATACAAATAAAGTAGGTAACTATGTTTTAGTATATTCATTAGATTATCAGGGAGTAAAGAAAACTTTCAGTCAAAAAATAAGTGTCATAGACGATGAAAAACCTGTAATTGATTTTCTTGGTAATAATACGGTAGTTAAATGCCCAAATGGAAATATTTATGAGCCCGAGTTCAATGTAATTGATAACCAAGCAATTGAAATAATAAACAATACAAAAAGATACGAAAAAGATGATAAATATATTTATGAGGCAACTGACACTTATGGCAATGTTACGGTTGCAGAAAGACAAATTATTTTTGCAGATAACATTAAACCTAGCATAGAACTTATAGGTGGATCAGAAATTAGTATTCCTCTTAACCAGGAATTTATTGATCCAGGATTTAAAGTTTATGATAATTGTGATGAAAATATAAATATGAATGTTCAAACTGAAGGCGTAGTAAACACAAGCACTGAAGGGTTATATATAATAAGATATTTTGTTGAAGACGAATCAAAAAATTACGAATCAATAACTAGAAAAATAATTGTTGGTAATCCAATTTTGATAAATAGTGGAAAAATAGTATACCTAACTTTCGATGATGGCCCTTCAATTAATACGGAAAAATTATTAGATGTTTTAAAAAAATATAATATTCAAGCTACATTCTTTGTAACAGGTCAATTCTCAGATTACTCTAATGTAATAAGTCGAATGGCAAATGAGGGACACGCAGTAGGACTGCATACATATTCACATGTATTTAAAAAAATCTATTCAAGTGAAGAAAATTATTTTGAAGATATTAATAAATTAAATGAATTAATTAAGTCTCATACTGGTAACTATTCAAACATTTTAAGATTTGCGGGTGGTAGTTCAAATACTACTTCATATTTTAACCGGGGAATTATGTCGAAATTAGCGAAGTCTGTAACTGAAAAAGGTATTACATACTTTGACTGGAATGTTGATAGTATGGACACAAAGTATAAAGATCCAATAAAAATAGCTAATTCAGTAATATCTGGATTAAAACAAAATAAGTCACACTACATTGTGTTACAACATGATACAAAAAACTCTACTTCAAGAGCGACTGAATTAATAATAGAATTTGGTTTAAAAAACGGTTATATCTTTAAACCATTAACAAGTACAAGTCCAATAGTTCATCATTCAATAAATAATTAGTTAAATAATAGGAGTGAGAGAGTTGAATAAAAAAGGATTTACATTAATCGAGTTATTATCGA
>CAZIUX010000120.1:0-2230 GCA_964542795.1 uncultured Muribaculaceae bacterium | reverse complement strand
TATACTAGGAAAGTGCTTTTCAAAAATAAAAAACGCTATTTGTGAACATAAATAATTAACCCACGAAAAAAAGACAGCAATAAAATCTGTTAAAAAATTATATTTATTTGTTAATAATCGACTTCTACAGTAATAGGGTACATCCTTATATTACATTTATTACATTTAAAGATTGGATTATATTTAAATGTTTTTTCATCTAAATTTTGTATTATTTCTCTAGAAATGAGTTTTTCATTTTTACAATTAGAACATTGAAACTTAATACTCATTTTAATATCTAAATTTTTGTTTTTTCTAATTTTATTAGATATAGAACTCATAAAATCATCCTTTCTCATGAAACCTCATAAACCAAATCCATCAAGTGTCCGCATTTTGGACATATAATTGGCATCCTACCAAAAGAAGTCATAATAGAATTGTACCATTTAAGTAAAGATTTTCTAAAAAGAACTTTTTCTTTTTTGACAATTCTATTGACATTATCATCTAATTTGTCAAATTTATTATAAAAGCCATAATATCTAATAGATTTGAAGTTAGAAGGTAAAAGGTGTCTTAATATTTTAGTAATAAAAGAAAAAGCCGATTCAGTTACTTCATGATATTTTTCATGGGTATGATCGGAGTAATACCAAGTAACATTAAGCCCATCATAATTGATAATTCTAGATTCAGCAATAACAGGTCTAGAACAATATCTAGTGACATAACGGATTAAATCTTCAATAGAATTAAATTTATAACCATCATCCTCTAGTTTATTATTAACATAGAAACCATTAGGATATTTAAAATACATTTTATTTTTAATATCTCTGAAAGACTTTTTTCCAAAAAAACCTTCCATCTTATCTAAAAGTATTTTCATAAATCTTTTAGATAAAGCATCATAGTTAAAATAATTAAATTTTTTGAAAGATTTATTTCTAGTAATGACATGTTCAGCAATAATAACATGAATATGTGGGTTGAAATTAAGAGGTCTACCAAAAGTATGGAGAAAAGCGAAGAAACCAGGCATATATTTTCTATTGTATTTACGAGTTTTCTTTTTAGGAATTTTGCCATTAATAATAGAATAAATAGTATCATTAACAGCTTGAAATAAAATATTGTTAGAGTATAAATTATCAAAGAAAAACATAGTTAAATCAAAAGGAATAGTAAAAGTAATATGTCTATGTTTAGAGTTAATACATTTCTGTAAAATATTTTCAGTTTTAATTTTTTGAGATTTAATGCCACAAGAAGAGCAAAGTTTACCTTTACAAGTATGATGAGAGAAAATAACTTCATCATCGTTAGGGCAGACATAAACGGAAGCACCTAAATTATGATTAGAACAGTCAATAATTTTGTTAATTTCTTTATTGGCATTAGGTCTTATTGAATCAATAGTGGATTTATAAAGAGAATAATAATTAAACCAATGATCTTCGAAGATTTTAGAAATAATACCAGTTGTTTTATGATTAAAATCATTTTCCATAATAATAAAGCCATCATTGTCAAATTTATTATCATCAAGGATATGATTTTTGGCCCAATGATTAAAATTGTTAATATCAATATGTTTCATTCTACATCACTATAATAATTATAATATAATGTTTAAGAAAAGAAAAGGCACCCAATGGGTGCGCATGACAAAATTTATTTTGTCATTTTTAAATGATTTTATTTAAATTGAAATATATTAATTTATAGTTGACAAACATATTTTTGTATATTATAATGAGATTATAAGGATTGGTGATTATTATGAAGATATTTAAAGCCTATAAATTTAGATTATATCCAGATAATAATCAAGCTATATTTATCAATAAAACCTTAGGTTCATCTAGGTTTGTTTATAATTATTATTTAAATCTGAAGCAAAAAGAATACCAAACAAATAAAAATAAAATATCTTGTTATGATTGTATCAAAGATTTAAAAAGTCTAGGAGTAACTTATCCTTGGTTAAAAGAGATAGATAGTACTGCTTTGAGAACATCATTATTTGATTTAGATGATGCTTTTAAAAGATTCTTTAAACAACAAACTAGTTTTCCTAATTTTAAAAAGAAAAATACTAAAAATAGTTATCGAACAAGTAATATGAAAAGTGAATACAAAGGAAAACAATATGAAAGCATTAAACTAGATTTAATTAATAAAATGATTACCTTACCTAAATTAAAAGAAGTAAAAATAAGAGGATATAGAAATATATCTAGTA
>CAZIUX010000119.1:0-2268 GCA_964542795.1 uncultured Muribaculaceae bacterium | reverse complement strand
AAAAATATGTCACCATATTCTCTGTGAGCTCTTACCTCACATTTTCACCCTTACTACTTAAAGTAGCGGTTATTTTCTGTTGCACTTTCCTTAAAGTTTCCTTTACTAGACGTTATCTAGCACTATTGCCCTGCGGTGTCCGGACTTTCCTCTTAAAAATAAATTTTAAGCGACTATATTATTTACTCATACTAATAATTATAGCATAATTTTTTTATAAAATAAAGCAATTTATTTAAAATATAATTTCTGTACCACTAATTTTTACTGCTCTTACAAAAAATCTATAAGGATCTGTACTATCATTTAAATTATCACATGTATATATTTGTAATTGCTCACTGCCAAAATATGTAATTAGATCACTACCCGAATCAATATCTATTAAAGTAGTTCCATGTACATTTAATTTTGCTTTTTTTGCCTCTGTTACACTATAATAAAATGTACCATAATTAGTAGTAAGTGTAATAGTACTTCCTACCAAAATATTTTTCAATTTTCCAAGTGATTTATAATTATGACCACCCATAAGAAGGGGTCTATTATATCCTGGAAGCATTGGATTTACGTATACACTAGCAATTGAATCCTGCATAGCGACATCAAAATTATCAACTAAATCTTGCGTAAGTCCAAATACTACATTTGCACTAATTCCACAATCTGGTATATATAATTTTGCAAATATATTTCCAAAATTTGGAATAACTATTTCACTTGCATTTATTCTATTATTTTCTACTTTGTTATTATTGACATTATCATTGATAGATTTATTTGCACTAACATTATTGTATAATTCTCTTTGAATTCTAGTTGGTTCTTCAATCAATTTTTTATACACTTTTTCAACATATAATTCTTTATTTTTAGGCTTAGAATTTTTAGTTTCTAATTCTGCTTCGTAAAATTCTGATATTTCGGATATTCTTATTTTTCTTATATTTTCGCTTAGTTTTGCTGTTATTGTTATTCTTGTGCCTTGAAAGGCTGAATTTAAAAATTTACAAATTAAAATTATTATTAAAATATATATTATACCGTAAAAATACTTTTCTAAAATCTCTTGTATCTTCCAAAATCTTCCTCCCATCACTTACTAACAATTCTATCAACAATTATAATAAAAATCAACTAGTTATTTTTAGTTTTATTTTAAATTTTAATATATAGAATAAAAAATAGAAGACAACTCAAATATTTGTCCTCTATTATATATATCATTATATTACTTTTATTCTTCATCTTCCTTTGGTAGTTTAGCTATATTTATTACTTTACCGCCATCTGAAGTTCTCATTAAAGTTACACCCTGTGTGTTTCTACCTAGAACACTTATATCTTTGACATTTATTCTAATAATTACTCCTGTATCAGTGATCATCATTACATCATCTGTTTCATTTACTATTTTTATTCCTATAATATGTCCAGTTTTAGAAGTTGTTTTATATGTCAAAACACCCTTTCCACTTCTAGATTGTGTTCTATATTCTTCTACTTCTGTTCTCTTTCCAAATCCGTTTTCTGTTATTGCTAATATGTAATCCTTATCAGATGTTACAGGTTCCATTCCTATTACTTTATCATCTTTTGTAAGTGTTATTCCTTTAACACCCATTGATGTTCTACCCATAGGTCTTACATCTTTTTCATCAAAACGTATTGATAAACCTGAACGTGTAACCATTACAACATCACTATCTTCATTAGTAATACGTACATCAATTAATTCATCATCATCTTTTAGTGTAATACCTTGAATACCAGATTTACGTATATTACTATATTCTTCAAGTTTTGTCTTTTTAATTAAACCATTTCTTGTAGCCATAAGAACATATACATCAGCTGTATAATCTTCAACTGGCATAACAGCAGCAATTTTCTCACCTTGTGATAATTGAAGCAAGTTGACAATTGCAGTACCTTTAGCTGTTCTTGAAGCTTCTGGAAGTTCATAAGCTTTAAGTCTAAATGCTCTACCTTGATTTGTAAAGAACATAATATAATTATGAGTTGAAGTCACAAATAAATGTTCAACAAAGTCTTCTTCACGTGTACTCATAGCAGTTAAGCCTTTTCCACCACGTCTCTGACTTCTATAAACATCTGCTGCTATTCTTTTAATATATCCAGCATGAGTTAAAGTTACAACGTTAGTTTCTTCTTTAATTAGACTTTCAATGTCTATTTCTCCTTCTGCATGGGTAATTTCTGTTTTTCTTTCATCACCATATTTATTTTTTAATTCTATTAGTTCAT
>CAZIUX010000118.1:0-2302 GCA_964542795.1 uncultured Muribaculaceae bacterium | reverse complement strand
AAGAAAATGGAAATATTTGATTTAATTAGTTCTGAAGAATTAAATAAATTAATGAAAGAAGCAAATTTGATAATAACTCATGGAGGAGTAGGATCGATAATTGAAGGATTAAAACTAAATAAAAAAATAATTGTTGCTCCCAGATTAAAAGAATACGGAGAACATGTTAATAATCATCAATTAGAAATAACAAAAGAATTTAAAAATAAAGGATACATATTAGAATTAAATGATTTTGATAAACTGGGTGAAGTAATAAATAAATCTAAAACATTTATTCCGAAAAAGTATAAAAGCAACAAGGATAATTTTATTAAAATAATAGAAGACTTTATAAATCAAGAATAGACACATATAAGTGTTTATTTTTTTAAAAATAATAGTATAATTAAATAAATAAATAGTAAAGGGCTTATTATGGATGATAACAAATTAGGAATCACTTTATCAAAAGAAGAAGAAGCACAGTTATGGGCAAAATTAAAAAGTGTGCATAGCGAGATTATATCTTGGAACTTAGGATTATCTGAAATGGATATTAAAGCATTATTTGTATCTTATATTGGTTTAGAAACTGTTATTCATAGGGAAGTTAAATCAAATATTGAATATGAATTGAAAATGTCTGGGAAGATAAGTTCATATAAAAGAACTTCATTAAGACCTGATCGAGTTTTAGAAAGTGATATTAACACCGAAAATATTATAGATGGTATTAAAAAAACTGCTACCTATGAATCTATTTATATAGATGATATGTGTGAAGGTTATCTATATGATGTAGATTTTTTATCTAAATTAGCTGATTTAAATGAAAAACACGGTGAGTTAAAAGCAAAGCAAAGAAAGAGTCCTGCAAGTTTTACGGCCATGATCTTAAATTCTTTAAAAAGAAAATCAATTAATAGAGCATTTAAAAATAGAGTTGTGGATAGAGTTTCTTTAGGTTATACAAAAATGGAAAAAAGTAATTGGCCATCATACATAGAAATGGTTAATGCTAAAAAAACTAATAAATCTAGAGGAATTACTCAATCTGAGATTATTTCAACATTAATTGATAATATTTATTTGTTAGCACAAAAAATGAATAGAGAAAAAGAAGCAAAAATATTTGTTGTTAGTTTAATAGAAAGATTAGAGGATAGCCGTAAACAAAATATTAATGATAAAATTGAATTAAAATTAGGTTCTGATTCATCAATCCCGCTTAGTACATTGATAAATGAATTATCAAAATATTATGGTGAAATTGAGGCTGATTATAGAATTTATTCAAAAAAAGAGAGTTCGTATGATAATAAATCGATTAATATTTTAAAAGATAAATATGGTTCTCCTAAAATTTGGGAAGAGTTATTTGATAGTATTGTTGAGTATGCTAAAGAATTGGGAATAGAACCCGAAGTTAGACTAAAAATGAATGAATATAGAGAAAAAAATAAACAAGGTAATATTACATCTAAAGATAAAGAAGAATTAACTAGATATTTTTCTTATTTGAAAAATGAATTTGAAAAAAGAAAAAAGGTTGAGACAGAAAATGAAGAATTAAATGAGCTAAAAAGCCAAGCTATGGGAAGTAATTAATAATAGGAGGGCAAATGAAAACTAAATCAAAAATATTATTTATATCTATAATAACAATTATATCTTTTATAGTAGGAGTATCTTATGCATATTTTACTACTATTGTAATAGGTAATGATTCAGCTAGTTCAAATACACCAACATTAGATTCAATTATAGCGCCTAAAGTAAACATATGGGATAATACTGAGGGTTATTTTTGGGATTATAAAGAAGAAATAACTAGTATTACTTTTGAAGATGAAATAGCTGTTTCGACTGATGCGATTAAGTCTTGGGATGTATCATTAAACCAAAACAAAAATATTATGGCATTTATTATAGATGATGGGCAAGAAAATAATACATACGAGCTCTTTATTCAATCTAAAGGAGATATCCTTGCAAATTCCAATAGTAGTAAATATTTTAAAGATTTTAAATTATTAAATCAAATTAACAATCTTTCATTATTAAAAACTCATCTAGTGACTGATATGTCTGATATGTTTAACTCTTGTTTTATATTGTTTAGTCTAAATTTAAGTAGTTTTGAAACAAGTAATGTAGAAAACATGTCGGGTATGTTTAACCTATGTAAGAAGTTAACCTTACTAGATTTAACTAACTTTGATACAAGTAAAGTATATGATATGTCGTTAATGTTTAGTAGCTGTGAGAAGTTAACCTTACTAGATTTAACTAACTTTGATACAAGTAAAGTATATGATAT
>CAZIUX010000117.1:0-2346 GCA_964542795.1 uncultured Muribaculaceae bacterium | reverse complement strand
GCAGCTAAAGCAGCTACTTTACCTAAATTTTGACCATCAGCATCAATCACAAACCACTTATGTTCTACATCTTCTTTTCTTAACATAAATGTTTTCATTAATTTTCTCCTTCTTTGATTCAAGTGCATATTATATTTGCAACTATAATAATTTTCTTCCCACGAAAACTACACTCCCATCAAAACGTACCGGGTATATTATATAAAAAGTATATTTAAAAGTCAAACATTTTTGACAATTATACAGATATATTTTAAACATTTCTTACATATTAAATATAAAAATAATAAATTCTTGACAAATAAACCATATAATTATAAAATTAAACTAGTTAATAATAGGAGGAAAACTATGAAAAATAAGGGAATGTTTGTGATATTATTGTTATTATTCATTATTGCACTAGGAGGAGGGGTGGTTGGATTCTTGCAAAGTAAAAAGAATACTCCAACAAATCCAAATGATAATCCAACAGAAGAGGCAAAAATTACATATAAATACTATGTAGAAGATGAAGAAGTAGCACAAATGCCGGAAAATCTTACATCTACAGATGAAAATGGTGTTGAACAGACTAATGTTCTATATGTTTTCTCAAAACTTTCTTGTACAAATAATGTAACAGGTGAGTTTAATAGTGATACATGGACATTTACTCCAAGTACTACTGATGTAGCAAGTGTTTGTAGTTTGTATTTTGTTAATTCAAAATATGAAGTAACACTAACAGTAACAAATGGAGAACCATCAGCTGACAATTTAAAATATGTTGATAGAGAAAAAGATGGGTCATTTGTAATTACTCCTACAGCAGGATACGAATTTGATAGTGCTGTTTGTTCAGATAGTAAGGTTGCAACATGGAATCCAAAGAACAATACACTAAATATAAGTGCTGTTATGAAAGATGTAGCATGTAAAGTAGTATTTAAAATTAAAACATTAACTTTAACAGTTTCAGTAATCAATGGAACTGGAGATGGAAATGAAACTGCACAATATGGAGATCCTATTGAAACAATTGTAACTCCAAAGACTGGGTTTGAAAAACCAACGATAAAATGTACAAATAATCAAGTTGCAACATTCGCAGATAACAAATTGTCAATTGCAAAATTAACTGATAACACTACATGCAAAGTTACATTCAATGCAGTTGCTGTTAAAAAATATACATTAAAAGTTACTGCTCCAACAATAATTTCTATCACATCTGGTGGAGAATCACAGCAAATCACTTCAGGATCATCTGGAACATTTACACTAAAACCTGATGAAGGCTATTCAATTAATACATTTACATGTACTAACTCAATAGTTCCTTCAAAGCAAGAAAATAGTGATGGATCGACTACTTATACATTTAATTCAGTTACAAGTAATATAACTTGTACAGCCACAGCAATAGCTAATTAAAAGTGAGAAATCACTTTTTTTATTGCAAAAATAGAATTATAATGTTAAATTTGTTCATGGAGAAATATATGTTTAAAATTGGAAATGTAGAAATTAAAAATAGAATAGTCTTTGCACCTATGGCTGGAATATCTAATATAAGTTTTAGAACCATAATTAAGGAAATGGGAGCTGGGCTAATATATTCTGAGATGGTAAGTAATATGGGAATTATTTATAATAGTCAAAATACACTTGATTTATTGAAAATTAATAATAATGAAAGACCTATAAGCATACAGATATTTGGTAGTGATGTTGATAGTTTTGTAAAAGCTGCAAAATATGTTGAAAAATATATTAAACCAGATATTATTGATATAAATATGGGTTGTCCTGTTCCTAAAGTAGCTTTAAAGTCCCAAGCTGGATCTGGACTGCTAAAAAATCAGAAGAAAATATATGAAATAGTAAAGAGTGTAACAGAAGTAGTTTCAATACCCGTTACAGTAAAAATCAGAAGTGGTTGGAATAAATCTACTATTAATTGCGTAGAAGTAGCAAAACTTATAGAAAAAGCAGGAGCATCTGCTATAGCAATACATCCAAGAACCAGAGAACAAGGTTATAGTGGTGAAGCAGATTGGTCACTTATAAAAAAAGTAAAAGAAGCTGTATCTATTCCAGTAATAGGTAATGGAGACATTAAAACTATATATGATGCTAAAAGAATGTTAGATGAAACAAATGCAGATGCTGTAATGATTGGAAGAGCTGCTTTAGGTAACCCATGGTTTATAAAAGAATGTGTAGAATATATAGAAAATAATAAAATAATAGATCATCCAACTTATGAAGAAAGAATAAATATGCTACTTTATCATTATGAATTATTAAAGAAAAATAGTGGAGAGAGAAAAGCAATTTTAGAAATTAAAACACATGCTTTAT
>CAZIUX010000116.1:0-2444 GCA_964542795.1 uncultured Muribaculaceae bacterium | reverse complement strand
CCTACGACCGCCCGGTTATGAGCCGGATGCTCTAACCAACTGAGCTAAAGGTCCAGATACTTACTAATAATAACATAAGAAAATTATCAAATCAATATTTAAGTAATTATTTATGTAATATTTTTTATTTTATACATATTTTTATATAAAAAAATCTAGTAATTGTAATTATTTTATTATATAATTATAGTGCTTAAGGGCGATTAGCTCAGCTGGTTAGAGCGCTTGCTTGACGTGCAAGAGGTCAAAGGTTCGAATCCTTTATCGCCCACCAGAGAATTCATTGTTCTAGTTTTAGAACATTTAATATAAATCAACTTAAAAAACAGTTGATTTTTTTGTATATAATTTAGATTATTAAATATTTATGATAATATAGTTCTTGAGGAAAATAGAGGATGATTATTATGAATAAAATAATTATTGGTACTAGTTGTTATGATATTATCAAAGAAGGTAATTTAGTGCCCATCACTGGTGATGGAGGCAACGCTTGGGGATATTATGGAAATGCATATAAAAAATTAGCTCCAAGTTTTAGGTTATGGCAATATTACGATCAAAATCCCGATTGTTTATCTGATAAAGAATTAATTGATTACTATATTAACGAATTTTATAATCATCGTTTATCTAATCTGAATGTAAATGAGTTATTGGAAATAATGAAAACTAAATTTGGTAGTGAAATAATTTTACTATGTCATGAGACTCCAGGAATAATTTTAAGCAAAGAGCATTTTTGCCATCGCAGGTTAATTGCCGATTGGATAGAACTTGAAACGGGAATAATTATTCCTGAATTTAGTCAAGTAAATAACGAATTAATAATTCAAGAAACATATGATTTAAAGCCGAGGATAAAGACATTAATTAAAAAATAGTTGTCATTTATGAAGTATTTTATCTAGATATTAAGGGATTCTTATGTTATACTTTTTTTGTCTTTGGAGGGAATACTTAAAAGAACTATCACTTTTATCAATAAAACACTTGCCAAATGCAATTTTTTATTATAAAATGTAATAGGTTTTCCCAAAATGGGCTTGTAGCTCAGCTGGTTAGAGCGCACGCCTGATAAGCGTGAGGTCGATGGTTCAAGTCCATTCAGGCCCACCATTCGTGGCCCGTTGGTGAAGCGGTTAAACACACGTGCCTTTCACGCACGCATACATGGGTTCAAATCCCGTACGGGTCACCAAATATGATTAATTTGTCAGTCTCTTGTAATGAAATAATTTCAAGAGAGCAACATTTAAATTATAAAACACGATGGAAATAGATTGTTACTTAAAAATAGTAACAATCTATTTTTGTGTTAGAAATATACAATTTATTCTTTTAGTTATTTAATAAACATGGTATTATTTTTATAGTAAAAGGAGAGTTAATATGGAACAAAGTATAATTATAGGAATTGGTGCTTTATTATTAGTATATACAATTATTATTTTCAATAGTTTAACTAAACTAAGTAATAAAGTTAAAGAAGCATTTGCAACAATGGATGTTTATTTAAAGAAAAGATGGGATTTAATACCTAATATTGTTGAAACTGTTAAAGGTTATGCAAAACATGAAAAAGATACTTTAGAAAGCATTATTAATTTAAGAAGTGATGCTTATGATAACATGAGTACAAATGATAAAATTGATACAAATGAAAAATTAACTACAAGCATTTCAAAATTAATGATGTTAGCAGAAAGTTATCCTGATTTAAAAGCTAATAAAAACTTTTTGGATTTAAGTGCGCAACTTACTAAAGTAGAAGATGATATTGCAAATTCAAGAAAATATTATAATGCTGTTGTTAGAAATATGAATGATAAAGTTAAGATGTTTCCAAGCAATATTTTGGCGGCTTTATTTAGATTTAAAGAAAAAAAATTTTTTGAAGTAAACATTTCTGAAAGAGAAAATGTTAAGGTAGAATTATAATGAAAAAGACTAAGTTATTTCAAAAAAGGATTTTTCTTTTTCTTTTATTGGTTATCTTGCCAATTAATGTTGAAGCATTAGATTATAAAAATGATTATACTATTAATAATGGAAATGGCGAATATGCATTAACAAAATATAAAATAGATATTAATGTAAATGAGAATAACACATTTGATATAACAGAGGATATTACAGCGTCTTTTAATGTTGCTAAGCATGGGATTTTTAGGAAAATACCTTTAAAAAATAACGTGGTTAGACTTGATGGCACAAAAAGCAATAATCGTGCAAAGATTAGCAATATTTCAGTCAATGAGCAATTTTCTACTTATAGCGAATCTGGTTATAAGGTAGTAAAAATTGGAAATCCCAATATTACTTTATATGGAAATAAAAACTATACAATAAATTATTTATATAGTATCGGAAAAGATCCGGTTAAAAATAATGATGAATTTTATTTTAATATAATCGGTAATGAATGGGATACAAAAATTAGC
>CAZIUX010000115.1:0-2447 GCA_964542795.1 uncultured Muribaculaceae bacterium | reverse complement strand
TTGAATCTTCTACTTCTTTAGCTGCTACTAACATAAGGTCTGCAAGTTCATCAATAATTGCAACTATATATGGTAATCTCTTAATGTTTTGATCTGGATGTTTTCTCATTTCTTTTTCTAAATAGTCATTATATGTTTCAATGTTTTTACATTCTTTATCACTAAACATTTGGTATCTTTTTTCCATCTCTTCAACAAGTCTTTTTAAGATAACGTTGGCTTGTTTTGGATCAGTAACAACTGGAAATAATAAATGAGGAATATTTTTATAATTAGATAATTCAACTTTTTTAGGATCAACTAAGACTAGTTTTACTTCTTCATCGGTATATCTCATTAAAATTGAAGCAATAAAACTATTAATGCATACTGATTTACCACTTCCGGTAGATCCTGCGACCAATAAGTGAGGCATTTTAGATAAATCGGCAGTCATAATATTGCCCATTAAGTCTTTTCCTAAGACAACTAGGATTTTAGATGTTTCCATATGTTTAGGAATATTTGCGAGTACTTCTCTTATTGGTACTGAGCTAATAACACGATTAGGTATTTCAATACCGACAGTACTTTTACCTGGAATAGGCGCCATTATTCTTACGTCCCTGGCAGCAAGTGCAAGTGCAAGTTCACGATTAATATTAACAATTCTACTTAATTTAGTACCAGATTTTACTTCTACTTCATATTGAGTTACGGCTGGTCCTTCGTGAATATTAACAACTCTTCCATATAATTGAAAATCATTTAATACTCTTTCAATAATTGTTTTATTACTTTTTAAAAATTCAGTTGAATTTGTTTTTTTATTTGGATTTGGTGCATCAAAGATATCAAGTGGCGGAAGTACATATTGCCCCATCTCATCTACTGAAACCATTTTAAGTTGTTCTTCATTTTTAGGAGTTGTTGAATTATCAGATTTTTTTATTAAGTCTTCAACACTATTAATAACAAATTTATCATCATCTTCGTCATCATCATCTTCTTTAGAAGCAATAACGGGAACTTTTCTATCCTTATCTTTAGAAAATAATTTACTAATTTTACTAGCAATTTCAGAAATATTTAAATTAAATAGCATTACTATACCAAATAGTCCTAAAATAACCAGTACTATTCTAGTTCCTTGAATTGCAAATAAATTTATAAATCCATAAGATATTATAGCTCCAATGAATCCTCCACCAAGACTTATGACAAATTCATTATTACTTGCTGCATCCCAAAAGTTATCAATTGTTGTAGAAATTATTTCTTTAGGGAGCAAGTTCATATCATTAATTAATACAACATGTCCGAAAGTTAAAATAACTATCACCAAGACATAAAAACCAATTTTTCTACTTGTAAAAAAATTAGGTAATTTTCTTTTTATAACCATGTATGACCCTAAATAAAGCATTACAAACAAAAATATAATATTGAAATTACCCATTAAAAATATTGAGAACTTTTGAATTAGTCCACCTACTAAACCAAATGAAGGAATTCCAATTATTGCTAATAAGATTAATAATAATCCATTTAACTCAGTTCCATAACGAAATGGTTCTTTTTTAACTTTCTTTTTGCGTCCTCTTTTTGCCATATTATCACCATATTCATTATAATATAAAAAAAGACCAATTACAATTAATTGGTCTATTATATTTTTTTGCCATTTAAACTAAATGATTTAGCATCTTCAATTAATACACGAACAGTATCACCTATTTTGATATTTTCACCACTGACGTTTACAACTTTCATTGTTTCAGTATATCCCATAAATTTTGAAGAATCTCTTTCACTAACACTTATGATTAGAACCTCAACGATTGTATTTAAATATTCTTTATTATTTTGTAATGAATACTTATTAACTTTTTTATTTAATGTTTGTAATCTTAATTCTTTTATCTCTTTGCTTATATTATCATCCATTTTTGAAGCAGGAGTATTTTCTCTTTTAGAATAAATAAAAGTAAACGCTCCATCAAACTCACACTTATCAACAAGGTCTAATGTTTCATTAAAATCTTCATCTGTTTCATTAGGGAAACCAACAATTATATCTGTTGTAATAGCTACACCTGGAATATATTCTTTAATCTTATTAAATAAATCTAGATAAGCCTCTTTAGTATATCTTCTACCCATTAATTTTAAGATTCGATTACTTCCAGATTGAACTGGTAAATGAATATAAGGCATTATGTTTTTATTTTCACTTATAACTTTTAACATATCAAGTGAAAAATCCCATGGATGACTTGTAACAAATCTTATCCTTTGAATATTTGTCTTAGCAACCATTTCTAATAGTTTTGCAAATCCAACTTCACTATCTAAATCTTTACCATAGGCATTAACATTTTGACCTAATAAAGTCACTTCTTTATAACCATTACTTATCAAACTATTAATCTCGTTAATTATATCTTCGTGTTTTCTACTTCTTTGTT
>CAZIUX010000114.1:0-2500 GCA_964542795.1 uncultured Muribaculaceae bacterium | reverse complement strand
CCAAGTGAAGTAAATATATTAATTGCTGATTACAATAAAAACGGTCCTTATTTAAGTGTTGGTGATAAAATTATGATTAACTGCAAACATACAATTGATAAAGTTTTATATTCATTTGGAGATGATATTAGCTTAAGAAATTAAATAGGATGATAGTGACTAATAAAGAATTCTCTTTTGTTCTAATGGTTTATGATAGTGGCACAAGCATGAGAAAATATTCTATTCAAGACTATATTACTCCATCTAAGTTGACGAAAAGAGTTAGTACAGGTAGTCACATTAAACTTTAATGATAATGAATCGTAAATCTTGCATTATGATTATTATTAAATTTATAATATGTCGCATTCTTCAAATAATATTCGTATAAGTAGTATCAAAGTATAATTCATTTATTTTGGAGGTAATGATATGAAAAAATCAGTTATTCTCATACTTTTCATGATAGTTATTGCATATGTTTTAGTTGGATGTTCAAAAAGTTCTCAAACAACTGTACAATATGTATCTGTTGGTACTTATTTAATGCAAGAATCAGAAGAGCCTGTAAAACCATCTTTACTACTGGAAGATACTAAAAGATTCACCTTTAATTATTCCGCATTGAGCAGTTATATTGCTATCGGGACTTATGAAATATTTAACGGTAATTTAATTCTTAAAACAGATGACGGAAAATATAAATATGTGTTTGAAATTAAGGACACAAGTCTAATTTTTAAAGCGAAAGAATCATCAGAAATTCCATCTTTTGCAAATGTGCCTGATGGTGCAATTTTCAATTCAGAAAAAGAAGTAAAAGAGGATATAAATAAAAGTGATGAAATCGTCCAAACAAACTATTTGACTGGTGAAATTATAACAGATGGGATTTATGAAAATACAGGTGTATATTATATATATTTTATTCCTGATAAGGAGACAAGACATTTACTTAATAATTATTATCCTTTGGAGATAGGTGAGAGCATACCTTTGAAATTTGAAAGTATGGATATAATTAAAGATTTGCCTAAAGAGTTGGGTATTTATAATGTTGCAATTAAGGCCGATTTTACAACTGATAAAAGGGAAGCTGACTTAAAATCCATAAAATTGGTCGATAGTATTGGAACTATAGAATATGAGGGTAAGACATATGAAACAAATGATTTAGATGAAAATGTACAACCAAAAGATAGAGTATGTGGGCTAATAGTCAAGAATGTAAGAAGATATGATGATGGTGGATTGATAATTACCTTTGAGGGTGAAATTGAGAGCGAAGGCTTTTATAATGTTTATCCTGGTGGGGATATGTTTCAATATAGGAGAATAGGGGAAATCATAAGAGACAAGGAATCTTTAAAAAATTTTCCTACGTATAAAGGAGTAGGCAATAATTTTTCTGTATGGTTTTCAGAAACAAATGAATTATATGATGAACTTGCAAATTATTCAGCTATTGGCAGAGGAAAATTTAAATCATCCAATTATTATATTATATACAATCATGGTATGGGCGCTGGTCCTGGCGAAATTCTTACAGAAATAGTGTCTCTTGATGAGAATTACAAAGATTTATTTAAATATAACGAAAACGAAATAAGTATTATGGGTTTTGATGAAGATTATTTGATAGTAGCTGAACATGAAATTGAAGTGTTAGAGGTAATAAAAAGCACTTACTATTTTGTTAGTAGAAGAGAGCCTTCAGTTATAAAAATAGCATCATCTAATGATAAATTTGGATATAGATTTGAAAAATCTAATGATGAAGCTTCAAAAAAAGATGGCTCAGATTTTAACTTAGTTAGTTACAAGTATGGTAATTCACTGGATATAGAAGAAAAACCTCATACAATTAAATTTAGATATTTTAATAAAGTTGATACTGGTAGTGCAACTGATTTGTTAACTAAAGATGTAAATTATGCGATTTTTAAGGATGGCGAAAACACTGTTGAAATATATGAAGGAAATAAATTTTTAGATATAGTTGCTGATGATGTTACTGTTTTATACTATTGTAAAGAAAATTCATCAGATGAATTAGCAAGAATTAGAATAAAATTCACTGGAGAAGTCACCCTTACAGGAAAATTAGATGTCACTGCAGATGAAGAATTTGGATATCAAGTATACTTTATCGTAGATTCAGAGAGTATAGATAAACTCCCTCATCATGTTGAAGAAGCAAGGGATTCTGGAGGATTAAGATTTGTTAATGAAAATTTAAAGGTAATCTTAGAAGAAGAATCATTTAGTAGAGATTGTGAAATATCGATTACTTTATCTATATGTTCAATTCCTTTTATTTGTTTATGTTTACCTGGTTTTTCTTTATTTTTATATAAATTAGAAGCAACAGCTTTATAAAGGATTTCGTTTACTTTCCGGATTCCAGCGACAAGGAAACAAAAATTGTCTGCGGATATCCTCAGTTCTTTGCGGCAGAATCTTTGTATAAAAGCATTAGTTCTGCAATCCGTCCAAATGGAAACGGTAAGGGCGGTAT
>CAZIUX010000113.1:0-2548 GCA_964542795.1 uncultured Muribaculaceae bacterium | reverse complement strand
ACGGATATTGGCATTAACAAAGTTAATTACAAACCAAAATTAGTAATTAAGGATGCCTACTTCAAAAGCCCTTCAACTCTAGATTATAACGGAATATATAAAGGGAAATATATTGAATTTGATGCTAAAGAAACTAAAAATAAAACAGCTTTTCCCTTAAGCAATATTTCAAATCACCAATATGTTCATTTACAAAAAATTATTGAACACGGAGGTATTTGTTTTTTAATTATTAAAATGAATGAGTTAATCTATTTATTACCCGGTAATAAATTAATAGAATTTATTAATCAAGAGAAAAGAAAATCTATACCCTATGACTATCTAAAGCAAAATGCTTATTTAATAAAATATGGATATAATCCATTAATTGATTATATTAAAGTAATTGATATCTTAATAAAGGAGGCCTAATTAATGCCAAATAATAAAAAAAAGAAGAAAAACAAGAAAATGGCTATTAAAAAGAATCCGAGCGTTAAAAACACTCAGGTTAAAAAAGTAGTAAAGAAAAAGAAGAAGAAGAAAAAAGGAAAGAAAAAATTACATCGTACTCGTAACTATCTTTTAATTACTGTAATGATTGGCCTAATTGGCTTATTCATTCTCGCAATAGGGTTTGCAAGTTATGTTGTATTTACTGCTCCAAAATTTGAAGAAAAGAAATTTTATAATTCAGAATCTACTATTTTATTAGACGTTAATGGTAAAGAAATAGCTAAATTAGGTTCTAATAAAAGAGAATTAATTACTTATGATGAATTGCCTCAAGTATTTATAGATGCATTAATAGCAACCGAAGACTCAAGATACTTTCAACATAATGGTTTTGATATTGCAAGATTTTTAAAAGCATCTTTAGGCCAAGTATCTGGTCAATCTGATGCCGGTGGTGGTTCTACTATTACAATGCAAATTTCTAAAAATTATTTAACAAATACTAGGACAAGAGGTTTTGAAGGAATTGTTCGTAAGTTTACTGACATTTATCTGGCAATATTTAAAATAGAAAAAAATTATACTAAAGAAGAGATTATTGAATTTTATATCAATAGACCCTACTTAGGTGCTGGTGTATATGGGGTTGAAGAAGCTGCAAGAACATATTTTGGTAAATCTGTTAGAAATGTATCTTTACCAGAAGCTGCATTAATAGTTGGTTTATTTCAAGCCCCAGATGCCTATAACCCATTTAAAAATCCCGAATCTGCAAATAAAAGAAAAAATACGGTTCTTAACTTAATGGCAAGACATGGATATATATCTAATGATCAAAAACTATTAGCGCAAAGTGTTGATGTTAAGGATATTATAATTCCTACTGCAAGTAATGCAAATAAATATATTTCATTTATTGATACAGTTACAGCTGAAGTACTAAAAGAAACAGGAAAAGATCCATATAATGTTCCAATGATTATTAGTACAACTATGGATCCTAAAGTTCAAGATGTTGTAAATGATGTCACAAACGGAGTTACTCATAAATATGTTAATGATGTAGTTCAATTAGGAGTTGCAGTTACCAGTGTAAAAGATGGTTCAATTGTTGCTATTGGAGGTGGCAGAAATAAGGTTGGTGAAAAAACCCTTAACTTTGCTACTCAAATTAGAAGACACGCAGGGTCTACTGCAAAACCTTATACAGTTTATGCTCCGGGTATTGAATTTCTAAAATGGTCAAGTGGAACACCATTCTTTGATGAATCTTGGTCATACTCCAACGGAGGCAGTTTAAAAAATGCCGATGGTAAATATAATGGATTTATGACTTTAGAAAAAGCCCTTGCAAAAAGTAGAAACATTCCTGCTATTCAAGGATTTCAACAACTAGATCAAAAAGAAGTTTTAAAATTCATTAGAAGTATGGGAATTAATATTTCAACTCCAGGTGAAGATGAAATGTATGAATCATCTGCAATTGGAGGTGTTGATGGAGTAAGTCCCCTAGAACAATCAGCAGCTTATGGAACATTTGGTCGTAATGGTGTTTATATAGCACCCTACTCTTTTACTAAAATAGTATTTAGAGATGATGAATCAGAATATGAACATGTTGTAACAAGAGAAAAAGTAATGGAACCACAAACAGCATTTATTATTAATAAAGTTTTAAAAAAAGCTGTCGATGATGGATTAATAGGAAATACAAAAATATCAGGAACAGATCTTTGTGGTAAAACTGGGACTAGTACTTTTGATTCAGAATTCAGAAGTAAAGTTGGTTTGCCTGCAAGTGCAATCATGGATAGTTGGGTTGTTATGTACTCTCCTGATTATGCAACTGCACAATGGTATGGTTATGAAAAAATGACCAAAGAAATGGTTACAAAAAATGAATACTTGGTAAGTAGTGCTGGTGTTAGAGCAAGAAAATCAATAGCTCAAGCATTAACAAATGGCATTATGAAAAATAGTTCGAGATTTGAATCAGTGTCCGGGATTAAACAAATTACAATAGAACTTGAAACTCTTCCACTTGCACTACCAAGTGCCAATACACCAGATAGTTTAAAAAGTTCTGAATGGTTTGTTTCCGGTTCTGAAC
>CAZIUX010000112.1:0-2629 GCA_964542795.1 uncultured Muribaculaceae bacterium | reverse complement strand
TTTTGTCAAATAAAAAGTAATTTATTTGACTTATTTTATGGCTAGAACAAACACTTTAACTAAATTATCGCGTTCTTTTTGATCTAAAGTTTTTTTAAGTTTGGCTTGTTCATACATAGCTTTAATAAATTTTTCATGATACTTTTTATGTTTTTCACTACTCTTTTCAGCAGGTATCTTTCTCATTGCATAATCAAATAAGTCATAATAGCCACTTGCTTCTTCTTTATTTGGTAAGTTTTTAATAAGTGCATCAACATCACCACTCTTGATTGCTCTAAAGAAGTTTATAATTGGTGTGACTGAATCAAAGTTTCCTACTGATATACAAATATCATCAAATTCTATTTTAGAATTTCCACCAATTATCCCTTCATATTCAGCTGTTTTTAAAGCTATAAAAGCATTAATAATATCTTTTTCTTCATTTACTTTAAATGTTACTACAAAGTCTTTTCTTTTGTTTTTTATATTTCCTCCACTGCTTGCATATAATAGTTCAACTTTGATTATTAGTCAAGTTAATCATTGATAGATATTTTTTCTATTATATTTTCATATACTTTATCATTTTGATATTTATTTTCTTTAATAAATAATTCACTGTCTTTTTGAGTTTGTAATAGAATTTTATAATTTTCCTTAATATTAGCTATTTTAAATGTCATATCACCACTTTGATTAATTCCAAATAAGTCTCCAGACCCTCTTAATTCTAAATCTTTTTGACTTATATAAAAACCATCATTACTTTCCTCTAGCACTTTTAATCTTTCAGCTTCTTTACTACTTATTAAATAGCAATATGAATCATAGTCATTTCTTCCTACTCTTCCCCTTAACTGATGAATAGTTGCTAGTCCAAATTGATAAGCATCAAATATAACAATCATCGTTGCATTTTCAATATCAATACCAACTTCAATAACAGTTGTTGAAATAAGTATTTTACTTTGATTATTTTTAAATCTAGTCATGATTTCGTCTTTTTCTTTATTCTTTAATTTACCATGAATAATATCGATTGGTATCTTATTATTAAATGCTTGATCAAATTTATTTTTAAGTTCTAAAACATTAGTTAAATCAGTTTCTTCACTTTCTTCAATTAATGGAGAAACAACAAATACTTGATGATTATTTTTTATTTCTTTTAAAATATGTTCTAGGACTATTTTTAAATCTTTTGGATGATATATTCTAGTTATGATATCTTTTCTATTACTTGGTTTATTTTTAATCATTGTAATATCCATATCACCATATAATGTTAAAGCATAAGTTCTAGGTATAGGTGTTGCTGACATATATAAAACATCAATCATTTTACCTTTATTTCTTAGGTTTTCTCTTTGTTTAACACCAAAACGATGTTGTTCATCAGTTACTACTAAACCAAGGTTATTAAATATTACATTATCTTGAAGAATTGCATGAGTACCAATTATTAAATCTATTTCATTATTTTTAAGTTTATCTGTAATAATCTCTTTTTGTTTTTTAGTTAATGAACCGGTTAATAATTCTACTCTAAGGTTAGTGTTACTCGTTAGTTTAATAATATTATTATAATGTTGAGTTGCTAATATTTCTGTAGGCGCCATTAAAGCACTTTGATACCCACTATAGAAGTTTGCCATTATTGCAATTAAAACTACAACTGTTTTACCACTTCCAACATCACCTAGTAATAATCTATTCATAATTTGATTTGACATTAAATCACTTAGTATTTCTTGATAAGCATTATTTTGATCAATAGTTAATTTAAATGGTAAATTATTAATAAAATCATTTAATTTATTTTGATCATATTCTCTTTTAATTGAACTAGTAAGTAATTTTCTTTTACTTTTTAAATAATTTATTTTAAACATAAAAAGAAATAATTCTTCATAGATTAATTTTATTTTAGCTTGTTTTAATTTATTTAAATCATCTGGGTTATGAATAATTCTTAATGCTTCTTCTTTAGTAATAAAATTATATTCATCATTCAAGTATTTTGGAATATAATCTATATAATCTTGATTGTAATCTAAAGCATTAAGAATTATTTTATGTAAGTTGGCATTATTAATATTAGTTGTTAAATGATAAATACTTTCGATTTTTAAATCATTAATTTTTTCAAATTTTATATTAGAAGCAATTATTTCATTTTTTAATTTATTATATTTACCAATAATAATTACTTGTCTATTAAGAGTAATTTGATTCTTTATGAAAGCCCGATTAAAAAGAATAACATTAATCATTAAATTATTTGTATTTATTCTAAATGATAAGCGATTAAAATTCTTTTTTATAAATGATACTTTGGCATCACTTTCTACTATCCCTTTAATAACTACTTGATCACCATCTGAAGCATTTCTTAAATCAATTGGATTATAGATTTGATACCTATAAGGATAATATGTCACTAAATCTTCTATTGTATTTATTCCTAGTTTATTTAGAATAATCTCAGTCTTTGGACCTACTCCTTTGATGTTCTTTAACATAATATCCCTCCTAGTTAAAATTATAACAAAAATGGTTGACAAAACATACTAAATAAATTAGTATATAACTTACCAATTCACTTTTAGGCGAATTGGTGCTAGTATCACACTAGCCAACCCCT
>CAZIUX010000111.1:0-2639 GCA_964542795.1 uncultured Muribaculaceae bacterium | reverse complement strand
AAATAGCACATGTCTTTTAAACGATTTATTAATTATTTATTAAATTTTAGCAAATTTATTACTTTTTAATGTCAAAATTAATATTCCAGTAGCGGCTACTACAATAGCACTTAAGATAATTACATCTGTAAATAATCCAGTTTCACTATTAGTAACATCAGATAATTTAACATATGGCATACATGGAATTGAATCAATATAATCTTTAAAAGTAATTGTTATACCTGGTAATTCACCATGAGTGAAAACAAATGAATCTGCTACATGGAATTCTGCATCATTTCCTAAAGCATATGTTGATTTAGGTGTTAAAACATAAGATACAGCTTTTTCTGAATCAACTGGAACTTCCACATTAACCCAATTAATTGTTTTAGTAGCTTCATCGTATCCAAAGCCTTCACCAACAACTGTAACTACATAATTATTTACAATTTCATCTGTTAATAAAACGGTTCCAGAACCACCTTCAACTGGTTTAGATACTTTTCCATCAGTAGTTTTTGTACTAACTGTCAAGTCAACTTTAATGACATTACCAGTAACACTTGTGACTTCCATTTTAATATATCCTTCAGATGGATCAGTATCACCTTCTAATGTTTTAAATAACGCTAATGTAGTATCACGATCTCCTACTGTGGTATAAAGGGCTGCATTAACATTTAAAACACTAACAAATGCTAATAATATTGCAAATATACCTCCTAATAATTTTTTTACAGATTTGTTCATATAACTAACTCCTTTTCTTTCAATAATAAATAATATAACTATTATTAAAATTAGTATAACATAATTAATAAAAAAATAAATAGGAAATTTAATTATTTTACAAAATTCGTATAATTATATGATATTATACTTATAGAATATGATTGGAGGCAAAAATGGCAAAAATTAGAATCAGCTGCAAAAATAATAAAATGACTTTTTCACTAAGTCCTGATAAAAGAGACATTGATCATAATAATTTAAATTTAACTCAAACAAATATTATTAATACTGAATCAATGATTTTTACTTCTAATTATATGTTAAAAAATCCAGAAATAGTTACTTCATTTATTCAAGGTATTGCAATTCAAAGAAATATTAACAAAGTATATATTAATGATAAGGAAATATTCTCTTTAGTTGTATTACTTATTCAAAGTATTAAGAATTTTGAAGAAATATATTTTGTCCCTGATGAACAAATTGAATATGATGTTTATGAACGACTGCTCTATTCACCATATATTAAATATATTAATTGTTATAGCATGAAACATTTTATGATAGAAAAATTAGATAGTTCAAATGATAAAACAGTAGAAATTAGAAAAGAAATGTTTTTCTTAAGTAATTTCATGAATGATAATGAATTAAAGTTTTACTCAAGCATTTACTATAAGAAAACTCTAGATATCAAAAACAATATGACTGAGCTAGACATCGAAGACTTTGAAATATTCTGTAGAATTAATAAATATCTTAAAACAATTAATTTATATTATTATTCTAGAGAAGTAATTAGAATAGTTGTTAAATATTTAGTTAAGTATAAAATTAAAAATATTAGTATAAAAATTTACGAAAGTGATGAAAATAATAAAGTTTTACTTGATTCAATTGAATATTTAAAGTTAATTAAAGGCGAGTTAAAAAAAGAATATAATTATAATTTTAAAATCATTTATTCAAGTGAATATAATAAGAAAAACTTCTTAAAACAAATAAATTTAACTAATCTAAAATTATCAAGTTTAATTATTATAATAACGGTATCTTTAGGAATAATAACCATGGAATATAATGGCTATGTATCGGAAAAGAATATAAATGATATAAATTCATTAATTGAAAAAGAAGTAACTCAAATATCTGATCAATCAAGCAGTGACATAATTGTTTCAAATGATGGTATTAGTTATGAAGAAAAACCAATCGATACTACTTCAGCATATAATGAAGCATTTAAAAAAATATTTGGTTTATTAAAAGAGAAAAATTCTGATACAGTTGGTTGGATTAAAATTAATAATACTAATATTGAATATCCAGTCGTTCAAACCAATGATAATAATTATTACTTAAGTAATGATTTTTATAAAAATAAAAACTCTTATGGCTGGGTTTTCATGGATTATCGTAATAATAGTAGTCAATTAAATCAAAATACAATTATTTATGGTCATAATTCAAGAAAAAAAGTCATGTTTACTTATTTAACCAATACTTTGGAAAAAGAATGGTATTTAAATAAAACTAATCAAATTATTATATTTAATACTCCAGAAGCAAATATGGAATGGCAAATATTTTCAATCTATACAATTGATGTAACAAGTGATTATTTATATGTTGACTTTGCAAATAGTGAAAAGTTTCTTGAATTTGCTGATAAGATGAAATCAAGAAGTATTAATGATTTTGGTGTTAACATCGATAAAAATGATAAAATACTCACTCTATCAACTTGTTTAAATTCAGGTGCAAAAAGAATTGTCGTTCATGCTAAATTAACAAAAATTATTCCGAATAACTAAAAAAACATGTAAATTAACACATGTTTTTATTTGTCGTCTGATTTTAAAATTGTTAAGAAGGCATCATTAGGGATTTCAACTTTTCCTATCATCTTCATTTTCTTTTTA
>CAZIUX010000110.1:0-2655 GCA_964542795.1 uncultured Muribaculaceae bacterium | reverse complement strand
TAAATAATTTGCCTTCTTCAATTAAAGGTCTCATAAAACGATAAAAAAATGTGAGTAATAAGCATTGAATATGAGCCCCATCATCATCAGCATCAGTCATAATGATTACTTTATCATAGTTTGAATCTTTAATATCAAACTCCGGTCCAACCCCCGCACCTATACAATAAATTATTGAGTTTATTTCTTCATTTTTAAATATATCATTATTTGATGCTTTCTCCGTGTTTATTATTTTACCTCTTATTGGTAAAATTGCTTGAAATTTACGGTCACGTGATTTCTTTGCAGTACCACCAGCCGAATTTCCTTCAACGATAAATAATTCATTGATTTTGGAATTTTTTGTTTGGGCAGGAGTTAATTTACCCGCCATATTTTTTTCGTCTTTTCTTTTTCCTTTACCATTTCTAGCTTCTTCTCTTGCTTTTCTTGCAGCTTCTCTTGCAAAACGACTTCGATTTGCTTTTTCAATTATTTTAAGAGCAATTTCTCTATTTTCTTCTAAATAAAATTTTAAATTATCATATACAATATTTTCAACAACACTTCTTGCTTCTGGAGTACCAAGTTTTCCCTTTGTTTGTCCTTCAAATTGTAAGATATTTTCTGGAATCCTCAAATTGATAACAGCAGATAATCCTTCACGAACATCAGATCCATCAAATCCTGAATCCCTGCCTTTAAAAATATTATTGTTTTTTGCATAATCATTAAATATTTTTGTAATACCGGTTTTAAAACCGATTTCGTGGCTACCACCATCAATTGTTTTAACATTATTAACGAATGATAAAATTGTTTCGTTATAACTTTCAGTATATTGTAAAGCTATTTCCACTTCAATATTGCTTTTTTTACCATTAATTAATACCGATTTATGTAATGTTTCTTTATCTTGATTTATATATTCAACAAAAGATAATAAACCATTTTCATAATGAAATGTTTCGTGTTTATCATCTTCTAAATCATTTACTTCAACACTAAGATTATTTAGTAAGAAAGCTGATTCTTGCATTCTTTCTCTTAATGTAGTAAAGCTAAATGTATTATTACCAAATACATCTTTATTTGGCATGAATGTTACAGATGTTCCGGTTTTACTAGTTTTACCAACAACTTCTAAAGGAATATCAACTTTCCCGCCATCTTTAAATTTGATATGACTAATTTCACCATTATGATAAATGGTAACCTCAAGCCATGAAGAAAGTGCATTTACTACACTTGCCCCAACACCATGTAACCCGCCGGATACTTTATAACCACCTTCTGTAAACTTGCCTCCTGCATGTAGCACAGTAAAAATAACCTCTGGGGTTGATATACCACTTTCGTGCATGCCAGTAGGAATTCCTCTTCCATTATCTGTAATTGTTAAACTATTATCTTTATTTATAGTTACAGTAATTTTATCTCCATAACCATTAATGATTTCATCTATAGCATTATCAATAATTTCCCAAGCTAAATGATGCAGTCCTTTTTTATCTGTTGACCCAATATACATACCTGGTCTTTTTCTTACTGCATCTAATCCTTCTAATATTTTAATTGAACTTTCATCGTATTTTACCACTTGTATTCACCATAGAAATTATAACATAGGCATTAAAAAAGAACAACTTTATTGTTCTTCTAATTTAGTTTAGGTAAATCAATTGTTTCTTCATTAACTAACTCTTTGACCTCAGCAATTCTTTCAAGTTCAGAGGAATCTTTTAAACTTATGATTTGTGTTTTATCTAAGTCTTCTTCTTGTTTTTTTTGATTTTGAGTGTTATTTCCTTTTGTATCAATTCCAAATAATTGAACATTTGAAGAAGAGGCAGGCAAATCATATACTTTTTTTTCTTCTAATTTTAAATAAGAGTTTTTTCTTTTTTTAAGTATACTAATAATAATTAGAGCAATTGTAATTAATAGTCCAACACATATAAATAATACTAATAATCTTACTTTATCATCCATAAAATCCTCTTCTATTCTTTATATATTTTAACATATTTTAATTATATATACAAATAAATAAAATGATTATTACATCATTTTATTCATTTGAGACATCATTTGTTTAACCTGCTTTTGATTGGGTTTTCTACCCATACTGCTCATTAAAGTTTCAATCATTTTTTCATTGATAGGTGGGTTTTCTTTTAAATATTTTTTCATATAAGCTTTTGCTAAGAGAAAACCTATAACAGCTCCTAATACAAGTCCAACGACAATTAATAATATATCTTGTAACATTATTTCAACTCCTTACAGCTTATTATATCATTTTAATTAAAAATATCATTAATTTTTTTAAACATTTCATTAATGCCAAAACCATATTTATTTAGTACATCATCTTTTTTACCACTTGCACCAAATTCATTAATATTTAATAAGTATTTTTCATTAGTAACAAATTTTAAAAATTTAAGATCATTAGATGCTTCAATTACGATTTTTTTAACTCCTGCTGGTAATATATTTTGTTTATATAAATAATCTTTTTGTTCAAATAATTCTACTGATGGCATACTAACTACTCTAATATCTTTACCACTATCAATTAATTTTTTTTGAATATCTAAGGCCAATTTCACTTCGCTACCTGTTGCAATTATTATTCCGTCTAGAGATTCTTTTTCACTAGAAATAATA
>CAZIUX010000109.1:2147-2736 GCA_964542795.1 uncultured Muribaculaceae bacterium | reverse complement strand
TTTTTATTACTTCGTCAATATTATCTAAGGCTATTTTTAATCCTTCTAATATATGTTCTCTTGCCATCGCTTTTTCTAAATCAAATTTTGTTCTTCTAATTATAACTGATTTTTGAAAATCAACATAATCATTAAATATTTCCAATAATCCCATAGTTTTTGGTCTTCCATGCGTTAGCATTAAGAAATTTATTCCATAGGATACTTGTAATTGAGTATTTTTATACAAGTTATTCAATAAAATATTTGCGTTTGCATCTTTTTTTACTTCAATTACTATTTTTATACCTTCTAATGCTGATTCATCTCTTAAATTTGAAACACCATCTAATACTTTATCTCTTACTAATTCAGCAATTCTTGTTATCAAACTTTGTTTATTAACTTGATATGGAATTTCAGTTATTACTATTCTACTTTTATTATTTACTTCTTCAATTTCGACTTTCGATCTTATAGTAATAGTCCCTTTTCCAGTTTCAAATGCTTTTTTTATTCCGCTGTTTCCTAATATTGTTCCAGATGTAGGAAAATCAGGACCTTTAATATAATTCATTAATTCTAATACAGTAATATCTGGCTTATCAAT
>CAZIUX010000109.1:0-2137 GCA_964542795.1 uncultured Muribaculaceae bacterium | reverse complement strand
GGAATATTTGTGGCCATACCAACTGCAATACCCATATTTCCATTTACTAAAATATTTGGAAATCTACTTGGAAGTATTTCTGGTTCTCTTCTTTGATTGTCGTAACTATCAACAAAATCGACAGTATTTTTATTTAAATCTTTTAATATTTCCATTGAAATCTTTGATAATCTGGCTTCTGTATAACGGTGAGCAGCTGCTCCGTCTCCATCTATTGATCCAAAGTTACCGTGTCCATCAATTAATGGATGTCTATATGTGAAATCTTGTGCCATTCTAACTAAAGATTCATAAATAGCTGAATCTCCGTGTGGGTGGTAATGTCCCATTATTGCTCCGACGGCATTTGCACTTTTTTGATGTTTTTTATCCGGAGTCATTCCTTCTTCTAGCATCGTATATAATATTCTTCTATGAACTGGTTTTAGACCATCTCTTAAATCAGGAATTGCTCTTGAAATAATAACACTCATTGAATAATCAAGGAAAGATGTGCGCATTTCTTCGCTTAAATCATGTCTTACTATGTTTTCTTCTAAATTCATTAGTTTATCCTCCTATACATCCAAATTTCTTACTTTTAATGCATTATCTTCAATAAATTTTCTTCTTGGTTCAACATCTTCACCCATTAAAATTTCAAATGTTTCATCAGCTAATATTGCGTCTTCTAAGTGAATTTGTACCAATTGTCTTGTATCTTTATGCATTGTTGTTTCTCTTAATTCAATCGCATCCATTTCGCCGAGACCTTTCATTCTTCCAACTTCAACTTTTACAGTTTCTGGAAGTTTAGATATATATTCGTCTCTTTCCTTTTCATTTAATACATATTTTTTCGTTTTTCCGTGAGATATACAATATAAAGGAGGTTGGGCAGCATAGATATGTCCATTTTCAATTAAAGGTTTAAAATACCTGTAAAAGAACGTTAAAAGTAATGTTCTAATATGAGATCCATCAACATCGGCATCAGTCATAATAATAATTTTATTATATCTTAGCTTTGAAATATCAAATTCATCACCAATTCCAGTACCAAATGAAGTGATTAAACTTCTAATTTCCTCATTAGCCAAAACACGGTCTAATCTAGCTTTTTCAACATTTATAATTTTTCCTCTTATTGGCATGACTGCTTGAATTTCAGAATTTCTACCTTGTTTTGCTGGTCCAGCAGCACTGTCTCCTTCAACAATAAACATTTCAGTGTTTGAAGCATCACGAGAAATACAATCAGTTAATTTACCAAATTGACTAGTAAAATCTAAAGCATCTTTTCTTCTTGTTAATTCTCTTGCTCTTTTAGCCGCGACTCTTGCACGAGAAGCAGTTAAACACTTGTCCATAATTATTCTTGCTTGGTTTGGGTTTTCTAATAGAAATCTTTCAAATCCTGAAGAGAATACATCATCAGCGATCTTTCTTGCTTCTACATTGCCTAACTTAGTCTTTGTTTGTCCTTCAAATTGAGGATTAGGATGTTTACAAGAAATAATCATTGTTAATCCTTCTCTTATATCTTCTCCTATAAGAGGTTCATCATTATCTTTTAAATATTTAGCATTTTTTGCATAGTTATTAATTATTCTAGTTAGAGCCCTTTTAACTCCTTCTTCATGACTTCCTCCTTCGAAAGTATGAATGTTGTTAACAAAAGAGTACATAGATTCATTGTAACTATCATTATATTGAAGTGCTACTTCAACAATTACATTATCTTCGGATCCTTCAACATATATAATAGTTTCATGTATGCCTTTTTTGTATTTATTTAGTAGTTCAACATATTCAATTATTCCTCCAAGATAACAAAATTCTTCTTTTTTTTCTTCTTCTCTTTCATCAATTAAAATAATTCTTAATCCTTTATTTAAAAAGGCAACTTCTCTAAGTTTATTATAGATTAATTCATAATCATATGTTGTTGTTTCTTGAAATATTTCTGGATCTGCCTTAAATCTAACAGTTGTTCCTGTACGATCCATAGAACAAGTATCAATAACTTTTAAATCTTCAACAGAATGTCCTCCATTTTCAAATCTTTGATAAAATACTTGTCCATTATGATACACTTTTACTTCAAGCCATGAGGATAAAGCATTTACAACACTTGCGCCTACTCCATGAAGTCCTC
>CAZIUX010000108.1:1024-2747 GCA_964542795.1 uncultured Muribaculaceae bacterium | reverse complement strand
TATGAATTAATCCTTCGTATACTTCTTCTAATGTTGATTCAATTAATGCACTTTGTATTTCTTTGATGTCAAACAATGTCGTTTTATCCATGTTTATCACCTCTTAGATAATATTATTTTACCATATTAATGAATAAAATAAAAGAAATTATCTTTGATACAAAGAACTAAACCTTGGAGTACGAGATTTATAATATGCGCGGCCAATTAATTCTTTATTCTCACTTGGAATAAACATATGACTAGATCCGTTATAATGTGAGGAGATGGCATCAGCTATTGTTATTCTTTGGACATGATGCATTAATTCATAAATTTTTTGATATTTATCTCTGTCATTACCATGTTCGGATGCAAAATCAAAAAATTTATGAAAAATCAAATTATAAGTAACATATGTGTCTTTTGTCTTATTTATTAGATCTTTTATTATTATAGGCATTTCTTTATAATACTCAAGATAATCTTGATAATTATCCATAAAATTTTGCCCATCAAAAATAATCATTTGTGTTGGTAGTGAAAAAAACATCGTAATAACTTTATTGATGTCACTATTAAAATATATTTCATTATATATACTATATGCCTTAATAATTTTTACAAATGTTTTAAAATCGCCTAAATCAATAGTACATCTGTCATCGACTTTTAATTCGTCTAAAACTTTATCTTGAAAAAAAGCATTCCTTATTTGAAAATATTCATAAAATATTAAATATGGATCAGCATTGATAAGTATTTTTCCCATTGTTCCCCCTATAATTTTTTTTATTTATTTTTTAAAATATCTCTTGCAGCTACCAATCCTGTTGCGGCAGCCGTTACGATATTTCCTGCTTTTCCTGCCCCATCACCAATAAAATAGATATCATAATTATCTAATTTAAACTTATTGTTTGTTGTAATTTCATTACTAAAAAATTTTATTTCTGGACCGTATAGTAATGTTTCGTCATTATTTACTCCAGGAATTATTTTATCTAAGGTTTCTAATCCTTCTAGGATATTAGTTAGTATTCTTGCTGGTAAAACAAGTCCTAAGTCCCCAGCAACCGCATCTTTTAATGTTGGCTCTAAATAACCTTTAGATATCCTTTTCCAAGTACTTCTTCTTCCTTTTCTTAAATCTCTTAAAGATTGTACGATCGGCTTTGAATCACCCAGAACATTAGCAATATGAGCTATTGATTCGCCATATTCTCTTGTATTAGTTACTGGTTCAGTTAATCCTACTTTACTAATAAATGCAAAATTAGAATTATTAGATTTAATTTCTTTCATTGAGTGACCATTTACACATATGTAACCATAGTAATTTTCTTTAGTAACAAACCCTCCTGGATTAGTACAAAATGTTCTTACTTCATCCGCATATGTTTCAGTTTTTATAAATATTGATGGATCATAAATTACATTACAAATGCTTTCCATAATTTCTTTTCTTACTTCTACTCTTACACCAATTTCTATACTTTGAGAAACATACGGAATTGCATACTTGTCAGCTAATTCTTGAATCCATTTAGCACCAGTTCTTCCTGGAGCTACAATAACTTTTCTTGTTTTGTAATTAATATTTTTTTGCTTGGTTTTTGTAATTATTTCATGTTCGTTTTTAGATAAACTATTTACATCAATAACATCGCATTCAGGGATTATTTCGACACCTTTATCAATTAAGTATGCTCTTAGCATGGTATCTAGTGGTGCTGCTGGCAAT
>CAZIUX010000108.1:0-1014 GCA_964542795.1 uncultured Muribaculaceae bacterium | reverse complement strand
TCTACTCCTTTTTCAATTAAATATTTTTCAAATTCTTGAATATAGCCTGGCAACTTATCTGAACCTAAATGTTTTTGTTTGATAAGTAGTAATTTAGCCCCTTTAATAGCGACTTCTTTTTGAATTCTTTTTGCTTCTTCATTATTTGAAGGAAAGACATCACTATCCATTTTAAATTTAGTAAAAATATTTTCTGTATCATCAATTAACTTTTCGGCCTCAGTACTACTCATATATTTAAATAAATCAGATTTGCCTAATTTAGGAATAAAGTTTAATTTTCCATCTGAAAAAGTTCCTGCTCCACCAAAACCAGATAAGATTTGACATGGATTACAATTTGCACATGGAACATTCTTCGCGTTCATTACACAAATTCGATCTTTAGCTAGTTTTCCCTTATCAAGAAGCAATATTTTTAGCTTAGAATTATTTTCAATTAATTCGTAAGCAGAAAATAAGCCCGCTGGCCCTGCTCCAATAATAATTACGTCATACATATTAATCACCACGCATTTATTATACTATAAAAATTTTATTTATGATAATATAAATATATGAAAATAAAAATAGCAAAAAAATTTTATAGAAGATTAGTCGGTTTAATGTTTAAGAATAAATCTGACTACTCACTTTATATTCCTAAATGTAATAAAATTCATACTTTTTTTATGAAATTTTCTTTAGATTTGATAATTATTGATGAAAACAATATAATTATTGATATTAAAAAAAACATACCCAAAAATAAAATAATTGTTATAAAGAGAAAAAAGAAAAAGACTAATATTTTAGAAGTACCTAACAATATTAGTCATAATTATAAAATAAATAATTTAATTACTTTTGATTAACAGTTATTGAAATTGTTTTATTAATTTCACTTGTATCTGTTGTTTTTACTGTGATTGTTACTGTACCAGGTCGAATACCTTTTATAACTCCTGATGAATCGACAGTAGCAATTCTTTTATTTGATGATATAAAATCTAGGGTTTTGGTTGTTGCATTAGC
>CAZIUX010000107.1:0-2771 GCA_964542795.1 uncultured Muribaculaceae bacterium | reverse complement strand
TCGCAAAACCACTTTCTATCGCATATCTCAATCTATCTATATAAGTTTGTACTTCCAGTCTTGCTTCAATCCTCTTTTTTTCACTAGCGTTGTTCATCTTTATTATAACACTCCCCAATGTATCTGTCAATAATTTTGGCATCAATTGATACCAATATTTTAAAACAATTGGTGCCTGTCACTTGAGTTACTAATTCATTAATATTTCTTTTAAATGTTTTATTATTGTGAACTTTCCAAGGAAAATAATAATTATAAATACTACTAATAGAATCTTTATTTGATTGTCTTTCTAATTGCCTAGGAGATCTCAGAAGTTATTTTATCACTATATAACTTTGAATTTTGTCAATTCATTTATTACATGTATAATTTCAGTGTCAATTTCTTCTTTCTTTATTTTATTTATTATTTTAGTGAGTGAACAACTTTTATTGTAATTATTTAATAACCATTCATTAATTCTAGATATGGCTTCTTTCCCACTTATTAGAGCTAATTTATTGTCCAAGCTAGTCCACTTTTCTTTCATAATTTTCCCGGCCATTTCCAAAGAAGTTACTGCATCTAATCCTTGGGCTTTTTTATAATCAATCAATTTTGCACTAATTTGGTTGTGAACCTGTTCTTTAAAATTTTCAATTAGTTCATTAAATTTAACTAGAAAATTTTCATACTCATCTGAAGGTCTTTGAGTTATTCTGAAAATTGCTTCTGGAATAATAACATAATTTTCGATTTCCTTTTTACTCCATATATGCAAATTCAGGTAATTTTCATTTGCCTTTGTCATTTTTTCTGTAAGCATATCTTCTGGATAATAATCTCTATCAAGCACACATAGTGTTCGTATTATTCCTTCAGTTTCATCGTGAAAAAGTTTTGCCGCACCAAAAGCTTCATTAAGTCTTGTAAACCCACCAAGAGACACTGATGGTAAAGTATTTATTGGATTATAAGAATCCGGGTGTAACTTTTCATAGAATTTTGATAATATTTTTAAATCCTTTCCTTCAACAAAAATGCATGCTCTGCTATTTGCAATTCTAATTAAAGATAAATTATGTACACTTCCAATAATATCTATAATTTTTTGAACCCCTAAGTTACTATTGGCGTATTTCATATGTTGGCTTTCCTTATCAATCATTATTATATTTTGCGGCTCAACTTCAGAAATAATCTCTACTGAATGAGTAGCTATTATGACTTGCTGATATCTTAATCTTAAAAGTTCTAGTAACTTTCTCTGCAAATCTGGGTGCATATAAATATCTGGTTCATCAAGAATTAAAGTATCAACTTCTTCATTTCTACAGATAAACCAAATTATTTGCAACCAAATTTGCAATCCATTCCCCATGTAACCTATTTCAGCAGTAAAGCGATTATCCTGAACATATAATTGAATATACTCGCTCTCATTAGGATTATATATTATTTCGTCTATTATTAATCCTTTCCAAGTACTTTCTGAAATTTCTTTAAATTTACTGAAAAACTGACCTTTATACAATTTAAGTTCATTTCTAAAATGTCTAGATGAAAGATATGTATCTTTATCTGCTTTAATAGTTTCTTCATTTAATTGTTTTTCGTTTTCCTTAATAGGACCAATTTGTGGAAGGATTGCAATTGAATCAAAGCTTAATTGTCTAGCTTGATTTCTATTTTTTACTATTTGCTCCATATCATTATATAGAACAGCGAAAGCAATTCCATCTTTAATATTAACCTCAATTTTTGATTTATCTTTAAAAATTGCTGTAATAACTGATAATTTATTATTATAGAAATATCCACATTGATTCAGATTAATCCTTAACTTCTCAACATTTAATATAATTCCCTTTTTTGATAAACCAAATCCAAAATTCATTGGGGCATATGTGTACGTTGCAGTAATTTTAGACTTTTTACCTGCCCATGCAACTAATCTTAGTGCTTCAATAATTGTTGATTTACCAGCATTATTCTTTCCTACTATAATAGTCATTGATTTAAACGTCATATCTGAATATTGAAAACACTTATAATTATTAAGAACAAGTTTATATAAATAATTCATAATTCATGTTCCTGATGTATAAAGCATATACATCATTACCCCCATACTTTTTTGGCATAAGCTAGATAGAAATTGTTATATATTATATTTTCATGACATATGTATATAATTAATTTAAACAATTCAGATTTATATAAGCATTAAATAATCCTTTTAAATATAAGAACCACATTTTATCTTTTGTAAGATACTTCATTTGATTAGAATCTGTCATTTCTGATAAATCCACTGCAAACTTTTTCACTGGATAATATGTATCACCATACTGTATTAACAATCTCTCTTTTAATGCAAAATCATCTGCATTTCTTCTCATTTTTCTCTTACTATAGCAGGTCTCTAAAAGGAGATTTTGAGAACCATCTCTACCTACAGGATTCTTTCTGGAAGAGAAAAATTATTTTATCTCTTTACACGCTTTCTTCCATTCTTATCTTTACCAACATAATTAGTAAAACCTAAGAAATCGAAGGAATTATCCCCCTTATCGTCATCATTTTCTGCTTTCTTTAGCTCAATGGTTTTGGTTTTCTCTTCTGCTATTTTTAGATTGAACTTCTTAAGTCTTTCAATTAGTGACTTGTAAAACTTTCTTGCATCTTCTTCGTACTGAAAACAAAATATACTATTATCTGCATAACGCACCATGTATGCCTTTCCTATGCAATATTTCCTTACTATCTTCTCAAACCATAGGTCTATT
>CAZIUX010000106.1:0-2913 GCA_964542795.1 uncultured Muribaculaceae bacterium | reverse complement strand
CTTGTAAGTTATGACCTTCGCCTGGAATATAAGTATCAACTTCTCTTCCATTAGATAATCTAACACGAGCATATTTTCTTAAAGCAGAGTTTGGTTTCTTTGGTGTACGAGTTCCTACTCTTGTACAAACACCTCTCATTTGAGGGTGATTAGAATCAGTTTCTCTACGAGTCATACTATTGAATCCAATATTTAATACTGGACTTTTACCCTTACGAACCTTTTTCTTTCTACCACTTTTTAATAATTGATTAATTGTAGGCATATTTTTCTCCTTTCATATACACATTTCCTGGTGTATCACATTCCCTTTAAAATTAAGTTCTACCAAAGTAGAACCTAAAAATTAACGCATTGTTAATATAACATTTTATATGGATAATTGTCAATATTTTTTTATTTAATTGAGAAGGTTTTATAATTATTACAAATTAATGTAGGTATATAAATATTTCCTATAATAGTTTTCTTTATCATTACTTCACCAGTACATGAATCATCATCAACTTTTAATGCTATCGATTTTTTAATTTCTGCATCACTAACTACATATGTATTTCCGCCATTTAAATAATCAATATATTCATTATTTTCTTTAACAATATTAACCATATTTCTTTCAAGAGTAATATATTTTTCATTATTAATAAAATATAAAGCATATACTCCAAGAAGAACAAATAGCGCAAACATTATAATAACCCAAAACGATGACAAAGATCTCATTTTTCTCATTAATATTCCTCCGATACATAATTATTACATTTTATATATGCTTTATAGAAGTTTTCATTAACAGTAACATAACCATCACACTCACTATTATCATAAGTATCAATCAAAGGTTCAATTAAATTATTTGTTTTTATTTCATGATATTCAATACGACAAGTATCAAGATAACATTGTAAATCATTTTTATTTCCAAATGATTGCCCAGCCATTCTAAGTTTTAACTCAAGAGATCTATAATACGACTTTTCAACAATCGATGATGACGATGATGAAGTATTGTCTCTACTGTCATTTATTTGTTCAAATTTATCATACATTTTGTAGCCAATTATCCAAACAACTATTAGTGCAATTATTAAGATAGACATTAAAAAAAACATTGTTAAATATCCCCAGCCATTTTTACTTTTCTTCATGTTAATCACCAATTAAATTATATGTTATATAAATAATTATAGCAAGAAAAAAGAAGCCGAAGCTTCTTTTAAAAACTATATTTGAGTAACTATAATTACTACTACGATAGCAACAACTAATAAACAAACAAGCAATTTCCAAACTTTTTTAAACCATTCAGTATATGGAATATCCAAGTATGCTAATCCTAACATTAAGAATAAGCTAGTTGGAGCAACAAATTGAGCTAAACCATAAGTAGCTTGGTAAATTACCGCTAATGTTTCTTTTGAATATTGATTTGCAAATGTTGTTGCAAAGTTTTGTCCAGAAAACATCCAAGCATATTGCATTTCGACTCCAAAGATAGAAGCGATGAATGCAATAATAGCAGAAATGAAATAATTAAATTCTTTCATCATTGAACTAAATAGTGTCCCAAGTGCTGGGAAATAGTAGTTCATTGTTAAGACAAAATAAATCATTAATAATACTAATAGTAATTTTGAAAATTTCTTTATTCCTTCAACAAATGACGAAACAAAATCATCAAAATTTAATTTAGAAACTAATGCAATTACAACTGATGTTATTAATAACACTGCTTGTAATCCGAATAAATCCCATGATCCAAATTCAACAGACGAACCAACTATATATTGAAATAGTGGTACTCCGAAGATTTTCAAATTATTGAAATTCGTATGAAAGTTTGTAGCCCATTTCATTCCAAATGCAGATGCCCATGGGATAAATGCAACTAATGAAAGCACTACTAATAATCCCAGAATAATTGCTAAAGGTAAAACAGCAGTTTTCTTTTTTGGTTTTTCTACTTCAAATAAATCTTCTACTTCTTCTTTTACATCATTCTTTTTAGGCTTTTTATTTAAATTAAACATCATAAACATTGCAGTCAATACAAATGTAACAATGAATAAACCTAATCTAAATAATATATTAGAAGAATACGCAATACCTAAGCCACTAACTAATGTTCCAACTACTTTTCCACCATATAGGTTTCCGATAGTACCAACTAGCATTCCGCCAAAAGTAGCTAAGAAAATTGTTATTTTTTCGAATTTTAATTTGATTAAAACCGAAACAAAGAACGGAATAAATAATAGTACAACTAGCGGTTCAGCTAGAAATGCAGTAAGTAAAGACACTATTAATAGTGAAATAAATACTGAAAAATATTTAGTTTTTTTAAATAATCCTGCTGTTTTATCCACTATTACATGGTAAGCATAAGTCTTATTTAATAAAACATAGAATCCAGCCAACACTAATACATAAGCTACTAGTGGTGTATATAGATTTAATCCAAGCAATGCTAATGTGAAAAAATCCATAACCCCTATTCTATAGAAACTACTTGTTTCCTCTACTGAAATTTTAAATACCCAGGTTAATATTAATGAAATTATTATAATTACGCCTGTCCATTTAATTAAGTCATTTTTTTCTAAAAACTTCTTCATATAATCCTCCTACCCTTAATTATATCATTTAAAGTTCAATATGCAATTATTTTTATTTATTTTTCATTGTTGGGAATAAGATAACTTCTCGAATTGATTCACTACCAGTTAATAACATAATAAATCTATCAATTCCAAGTCCTAGTCCACCAGTAGGCGGCATACCATATTCTAAAGCTTCAACAAAATCAATATCCATTTCATTTGCTTCTTCATTACCAAGTTCTTTTTCTTTTTTTTGAGCTAAGAATCTTTCATATTGATCATCAGGATCATTTAATTCTGTAAATGCATT
>CAZIUX010000105.1:1652-2966 GCA_964542795.1 uncultured Muribaculaceae bacterium | reverse complement strand
TATAAAAATTCACTTCAAAATATAGTAGATATTATGGATAATTTAAATTAAGAAAGAGGACTTAGCCTTGAATGGCTAGGTCCTTTTTTATTTTTCCCAATTTGATATAATATCTTCAAATCCATCTTCATGCCACTTTTCTTTCCAAATATCATAATACATTATATCATTTGATGATGGCTCTGGTTCACACCTATCTATTTTAACTACTGATGGCATAATTACAGATTCCCCAATTAATAACGCTTCACCAGCGCTCAAAGAATTAAGCTTACTTGTTAAATCACCAAGTGTATCTGGCAATAACTTTTTTACATAATTTTGATCATCCGGATTAGTCAATCTCATTGAAATAAATGTATTACATTGTGAAAAAATAGTTTCCGATATTTCTGAAGGTCTTTGGCTTACAATTGCCAAAGTAATACCATATTTTCTACCCTCTTTTGCAATTCTTTCAATTGATAATTTAGATGATTTATATTTTGATAATTCACTTTTTGGTACATATTTATGTGCCTCTTCAAAAACCAATAGTAACGGAATTTTATTGTCATCATTAAGTTTTTTATTATAATAAGAAAAATCAAATAATAGCCTTGAAATTAATGAAACTGTAATACTTAGAACTTCGAATGGAACTCCACTCAAATCAATAATTGTAACATTTGTTTTTTTATTATATCCAGTAAATTCTTTCAATACTTCTTTAAACTCTATGTTTTTAGATTTATCGCCAAATAAAAAATCTAGTCGTTTATCATTAATCTTACTATAAAATCTATTAATAAATTTATCAATTGATCCATCACTATATGTACCTTTTTTTATTTTTCCCGGAGTGCTCGCTTGAAATTCTAATATTTCATTAAAATAATCATTATACTTATTTGAAATGTTATCATAAGTTACATCTCCTGTTTTATATTTAGCAATCAAATCATTCCCATAATCATATGTTTCTAATTTTAAATTTCTAAGGCAAGTGTATATTTCCTTAACATCAAATTTTAAAGGTGAATCAAAATCTATATCATCCTTATCTATTTGACTATCCTCTTCTTTAAAATGTCTTTGTTTATTTATTGTAATAAGTGTTCTTAGTAATGATGATTGATTATAATTATTATTATCACCTGCATCTAAAAATAATTCTTCAAGTTCATCGCCATTTAATAACCAATAAGGTAAAATTAAATTATCAATACCTATTATATTTGCTTCTGTAAACGCAGATGCATATTCAGAGTGAATATCAAATATAACTATATGCGAATTATTTAATGAAGAAAAAGAACTATTCTTTGATTTTAT
>CAZIUX010000105.1:0-1642 GCA_964542795.1 uncultured Muribaculaceae bacterium | reverse complement strand
TGTGTGATTTACCTGAGCCACTTGAACCAACAATTGCCAAGTGTTTATTAAAAAATTTATTTCCATTAACATTTACTTTTACACTAGAATTACTTGATAATCTTGAAAAGCAAAACCTTTCAGATTCATCTATGCAATCACTAAATATTTTTTCTATTATAGAATTTTTTGCAACGGAAACAGATTTAGGTGGAATAGATAATGTATCTCCTCCTCTAATAAATTTTCCATTACATATGTTTCCCAAAGGTGTTGCCTCCAAAATATATCTTCTTTCAGTCTCGATATCCTTTTTTCCATTTTCATCAACTTTTGTAACATCTATTAAATCTATTTTAAAATTATCTATTATTGCAACAACTACATATTCAGAATTTTCTGAATTTTCATCCTTAATTTCTAAATATGAGCCAACTTTTAACTTATCTTCTGCAGTCTTCCAATTATCAATATCATAGATTATTATTTTAACTTTGTCTGGACTAACAGAAATAACCTCTGCATTAATTTTATTATTCTCCATATTATTACACCTCTATTTCAATATCTTTATAATATCATTAATATCATTAACTTTTATTGAATATATTTTTTTGTCTTTTAATAATTTATTATTATTGTAAAATTCATATAATTTAAAATTTTTCTCTGAAAGCACTTTAATAATATTTTGAAAATCATTAATATTATTAATTAATTTACATGAAACACTATCTTTCAACATAAACTTTTTTGTTATAAAATCAATATTGCAATCAGAATCTTTATATAAATAGCCATCAGTAAAATCAATATTCCCAAACATTTTTTTCTTTAATTTTAATAAATTTTCCGAATCAATATTAGATAAGAATATATAAGGAGCCGATGAGATTATCATAGTTTTCCTTTTATTAATCACATAAAATTTATTAACTACACAACATATCAAATCGTAAAAATCATCGATGCTTGTAAAAGGAACATTAAAAACAAAAACTCTATTATGATCATTTATATTTTTTTCAAAAAAGTATTCATTTCTTATAATTTTAAGATATTTCTCTTTATTATAATATTTTAAAGAGAAAGCATAAAAAATATCGGATGATGAGTTTTTTATATATTCTAATAAAATTCTCTTTGTACAGACTCTTTTATCTGAAGTGTTATTAATAATTACATTGATAACATATGAAACTAAACTATAACTATATACTTCTGCTATATTAATTGATACATTCATTATTTTACTTATTAATTGAATCAATTCATTACACTTACTAATATAATCTCTTGAAAAAATAATTTTAAAGTGTTTAATAAACTCATTTTTTTGCTTTTCTGTAAATCTATAAGTTTTTTTATCTATTATACAATTTAATAATATTTTATCTAATTCATTTGATGATTTAAAACATAAAGTATGATCATTTTCACCAGAAAAATATACATATAAAATATAATCTTTTTTTGTCTTTAAATATTCATCGAAAATTTTAATTGTTGGTTCTTTTACTTTACCGTTTGTAAATCGTTGTGTTTCTTTATATTTCATTTGATATATAATCTCATCATTATTGAAATCTTGCAAATTTTCAAAAACAAAATTTTTGTTTTCGTCATTACAACTAAGTATTTCTATTAAAGAAACTATATATTG
>CAZIUX010000104.1:497-2974 GCA_964542795.1 uncultured Muribaculaceae bacterium | reverse complement strand
TAATGTAACTTTAGTAGCAAGAATGAGAAACGGCAAAGTCATAGAAGGCGAACACAATATTACAAAAGCCAAAGATAAAATTGAATTAATCTATTATAAAGAAGAACCAATTGTGAATGAGACCGCGATTGAATCAATTAAAAATGCTGATTTAATTATTTTAAGTATGGGAAGTTTATATACAAGTATTATCCCTAATTTAATTTGCCCAGAGGTAATTCAGGCGCTTGATAATTCGAGTGCACCAATAATATATGTTTGTAATATGATGACTCAACCAGGAGAAACCGATGATTTCAAAGTATCTGATCACATAAATCTCTTAAACACTTATTTAGGTAAAAGAAAAATTACCGTAGTTGTTGCAAATTCATCAGCAATTGACGAAGATTTAAGAACTAAGTATGAATCAACAGAACAAAAAGATCAAGTAATACTTGATCCAGAAAATATTCTTGATACTGGGATAATTAGTGAGGACTATTTCACCGTTGAAAATAATTTAATTAGACACGATTCACTTAAAGTAGCATTAGATATTTTTACTTATTTACTATTTTTAAAACCTAAAGAACAAAAAGATGAACTAGGAACAACATATACAAAAAAATAATTTCTTTTTGCCAATTTGCAATTTTTCAAGTAATTTGCTATAATATGTGACCAATGGGAGTTGGGGTTATGAAATCTACTGAATTTGAGATTCAATTAAGCCAAGAAATATTAAATGAATATATTAAAACTAGAGACAATTATAGTTTTACGATTAATTTAATTAAGAAGAAATTAATTAAAGAAGGTTCTAATTTATCTCAGACAGAAAAAGAATCTTTAATAAGATATATGGAAGTAACAAAATCTAAAAAAGAGAAAGTTCAAAAGGTTATTAATGCCTTAAGAAAAAGAATGCAAAGTGGAAAAACTTACGAGTACACCGACAAAGCCACTTATAAAATAATTGGTTGTGGTGATAACAGTAAGGTAGTTGATAATTTAATTTACTTACAAAAAGTACTGGAATCAAAAATAGAAGCAAGTGAAAGTAATTTACAAAATCATAGCATTAAAAGTAAAACAGATTTGTATAACAAATTTAAAAGCACTTATTTAAATTATCGGGTTAATAATTTAAAAAACAAATTAGGTGTCATGCAAGATCATCAAAGAGAAATTATTATGACAAAAGTACGTGAAGTTGGCAGAAAAAATTATGGTTTGGTCGTTCATGAAATAAAAAACAGATTAAGTACTAAACAAGTAATAATAAATGGATGGAATTCAGTTAAAGCAATGCTTACTCAAGCAGACTTAATATCTGAAGTTAGTAAGACAAAAACAAAAGTAAAGAGTTAATCTTTACTTTTTTTGTTCACATCTAAATTTTAAATCCTGATAATACATCTGTGTTCCTCGAGACCTTAACTTATCTTCAACAACACTATTTTTAAATTCAGGATATATTTTTAAATATTCATTAATATCAATAAGTTTAAAATCAAATTTTTCTATTATTGTAATATGGTCATTTTTTTCTTTAACACTATATTTTAAACCAGAAAATTTATTTTGATTTATTTTGATGTTTTCAACCTCAGAGTCTAAAAAACTTTTCAAAATATTTTTATCAGAACTAGTAATTTTTTTTTCAACTGTTATTAAGTCAACTATATCATCTTTATAACTTATATTGACATTGGTTTCTGCTTGAAAATTTAGTTCTCTGTATTCATCTTTTTTATTACATAAAATAGCTTGATAAGAATTTTCTTTACTATTATTGAAAAATAAATAAATTATTATTGATACAATAATAATTGCTAAAACAATAAAAAAATATAAATATTTTTTTTTCATATAGTAGACCTTTCAAAAATTATTTTTTATTTTGTTTTTTTAGTAAATCTCTAATTTCTTCAAGTAATAAAACATCATCTGGTTTAACTACTGGAGCTTTAGTTTCTTTTTCTTCTTGTTTTGGTTTTTGTAGTTTGTTAATAAATTTAATAATTAGGAATAATGCTAAAGCGATGAATAAGAAATTAAAGACATTTTGAATAAATGAACCATATTTGATAACAGCGTCTCCAATTTTAAATGATAAGCTAGTAAAATCAAATCCACCAAGCAATGAACCAATTAAAGGCATTAATAAATCGTCAACTACTGATGCAACTATTTTACTAAATGCACCTCCAATAATTACCCCAACTGCTAAATCAAGAACATTACCACGAGATATAAATTTTTTAAATTCTTTTATCATACATATCCTCCTTGTATTAATAATAGCATATTTTCATCATTATATAAATCAACTTTTAATTCTAAAATTATCATGTTATAATTTAGTTCGGATGTGATGAAATGAAATTACCTGATATGTTAGAAGCAAAGAAAAGAGATAATAAAAATATCGATTTTAGATATTTAGATAATATACCAAAATTAAGTGTTCATTCTGGTAAAAAGTATTATAT
>CAZIUX010000104.1:0-487 GCA_964542795.1 uncultured Muribaculaceae bacterium | reverse complement strand
GTTCATGATTCAGAACAACTAAAAAGTTTAGTTGAAACTTTGGGTTATGAATATACTGATAATTTTGCTGAAAGTGATTTAGTAATATTAAATACATGTGCAATTAGAGAAAATGCTCACGACAAAGTATTTGGTTTTTTAGGTAGATGTAAACATTTAAAGGAAAAGAAAAACGATCTTATTATTTGTTTATGTGGTTGTATGGCACAGGAAAAAAGCGTTGTTTTAGAAATCTTAGAAAAACATAAATACATTGATATAGTTATTGGAACACATAATATTCATGAATTAAGAGACTTACTTATTGAAAGAAATAATGGCATAAATGTTAATGTATTAAGTAATAGTAATGAAGTAATTGAAAATGTCCCATACAAACATGATTCTACTGTAAGTGCATGGGTAAATATTATGTATGGATGTGATAAGTTTTGTACTTATTGTATTGTTCCTTATACAAGAGGAAAACAAAGAAGTAGAAAACATG
>CAZIUX010000103.1:0-3060 GCA_964542795.1 uncultured Muribaculaceae bacterium | reverse complement strand
TACTGCGATAATCACAGCTGTTTTTTTATTTTTCATTACTTCACCTATTATTAATAATAACATATATAAAAAAATAAATCATAATTGTTAATTTATTTGATATTGAATAAATATTCTTGTAGTCATATAAACAAAGATTGTAATTATTTGATACAAAATTTATTTTTGTAAATAATTATGTAAATATTTTTTTATTTCTTTATTTTTATCTTCATATAAATGTTTGAATTTTAACTTTTTTTCATTAATATAGATAATTATTTTTCCTTCTTTTAATGATGAAGTATTATTTTCATAGTCTTCTATTTTTGAAGCTGGACTAAATTTTAATTTAGTAGTTGATTCTTTCTTAATAATTTCCGTTTTTTCTTTTAAAATATCGTTTTTTTCCATGTTTTTGATCATATCAACATAGTCTGTAATAGCAGTTTGCATTGCAAGAGTTTGCTTGAATAGCCCTCCACCACTTTGCTTCTCTGCATTTTTCTTGGCCATAAATAATTCCTTTTGTTTGGCATTATCAAGTGAAGTAATTAATATTTCGTCTTTAAAGAAACTAATGATACAAACATCTCTTTTTAAAAATCCTGATTTTCTTGATGTCAGTAAAACAAATTCACTTTTCATATTATTCCTCCTAATAATAAAATTATACCACTTTTATAAAAAAATAATGTATATCTAAATTATGATATACATTATTTATTAACTTATTGATTAGTAGTAAGATTAATCGATATGTTGATATGGTGATTTGTAACTTAATTTACTATAATCAGTAGATATTCCATAAAATTGAGGGTCACTAACTGTATTATCATTATAATAAATTATTAAGGCAATTGATAAATTAGTTGGATCTTCATTATTTAAAATATTGTTAATATTATTTAGTTTATATTCACCATTTTTATCAAAACTTGAATATGAATAATTATAATTTTCATCATAGATTGTTGGATTTGATATGAAATAATCACATTGTTTAAGGTCTTTTATTAGTGTGGTTGGATTATTTACAGAAAATCCCCATCTAATAATTGCTTCTTGATAAAATGAATGAGGAACTACATAAATCGCATCAGCATCTTCATTTGCTGCATGATTAATATTACCTTTATATGTTACATTATATCTTTCTAATAAATTTTCTTCTTGATTATTTTCAATTAATATTAAATCCACAAATTGAATTTTATCACTTTTTAATTTACCATTTAATTTAAGAACACTATCATTTGCTATTAAAACATTTCCTTTATTATTAAATAAAACAATTGATGAGAAAGTAAAATCTTTTTCATCAACAGAAATAGTCGTTTTGTTTGAAATCCAATTGTTTTTTTCCCTACAATAAAGAAAAAAACCGCCCGTTACCAATCCAATTATCAGTAAAATAAAAACAAGTGAAGCTAATAGAAATATTTTATTACTTTTTTTCTTTTTCATAAAATCCTCTTTTCTATATAAATATTAACATACTAAGATAATTATGTAAGATTTTTTAAATTCTATTATCAAAAAATTGTTACCGTTCCTGTCTTGCTTGCTTCAGCAAGTCTTGCATTAATAAACGTTTGGGCATTTGCATCTTTGACAACAATATTAATACCACTAGTAATAGAGGCAAACATATCAGTATATACTGAAACAGTAGTAAAATCTGAAACATGTAAATCCAGATTTGCTAATGAAGAACACATACTAAACATCGAAGACATATCAGTTACCTTAGAAGTATTAAACGTTCCTAAATCAAGGCTTACTAAATCATAACAAGCAAGAAACATTCCCGCCATATTTAAAACATTAGAGGTATTAAAGCTGCTTAGATCGATTGATGAAATATTATTACAATTAACAAACATAAATTGCATTGTTGTTACATTAGATGTGTTAAAGTTTGAAAGATCCAAACTTAATAAGTCAAAACAATAACCAAACATGTGCTGCATATTATTTACTAAAGAAGTATTAAAATTACTTACATCTAATGAAACTAAACTTTGACAACCATAAAACATTTGATGCATAGTAGTAACTTTTGCTGTATTAAAGTGACTTACATCTAAATTAGTTAAAGCATTACAACCAAAGAACATTGATTGCATATCTATAACATTTATTGTATTAAAACTGCTTATATTTAATGTTACTAAACCTGTACATCCTTCAAACATTGAAGACACATCAGTAACTAATGTTGTATCAAAAGTACTCAAATCCAAGCTTGTTAAGGCACTGCAACCCCAAAACATAAATTGCATATCTGTTACTTTTGATGTATCAAAACTTCTTATATTTAAAGTGGCTAATAAAGTACATCCATTAAATACTCCGTACATATTAGTAACATTACTTGTATCAAAATTATTTAAATTTAAACTAGTAAGGGCACTACAGTTATTGAACATTCCTTGTAAAGTATCAACTTTTTTTGTATCAAAATTAGCAATATCTAAACTAGTTAGTGAAGAACAACGATTAAATGTGCTACGCATTGTAGTAACATTTGAGGTATCAAATGAACTAACATTTAAACTGGTTAATAAATTACAGTTATAAAAAGTAGCATATAAACTATTTACATTAGAGGTATTAAAACTACTCAAATCCAAACTAGTTATTGAAGTACAATCATAAAACATATATGCCATACTAGTAACATTAACTGTATTAAAATAGTTTAAATTTACAAAATTAGTTAATTTTGTAAAATCTCTAAAAAAATGAGTACTATTTGGATTAGCTAAAATTATATCATTATTAGCTTGAATAAATAATTTATAGGTATTAGTGCCCAGTCCATCATCGATAACATAGGCCATTAATCCGCCCTCACCAGCTACAGACACATCCCAAGATGCGACCGCACCGACTGGAATATCAATCTTATTTTCAAAAGTTATGCTGGTTATGTCTGCTGCATAAGCCCAAAACATCTCTGTTGATGTAGATCCACTTCTTGCTAATAATGTTTGATATTCGAATTGTTGGTTAACAGAAACAGTAAAGTATAATTCTTTACCTTGATTATAATCTTGATTTGATAATGTATCT
>CAZIUX010000102.1:0-3067 GCA_964542795.1 uncultured Muribaculaceae bacterium | reverse complement strand
AAATTTACTAAGAGAAGGAATAGATCTTCCAGAAGTAAGCTTAATTTGCATCCTTGATGCAGATAAACAAGGATTCTTAAGAAGTGACCGAAGCTTAATTCAAACAATTGGAAGATGTGCAAGAAATGAAAATGGTAAGGTTTTAATGTATGCTGACAATGTTAGTCTTGCCATGGAAACAGCAATTAGAGAAACACAAAGAAGAAGAGATATTCAAGAAAAATATAATAAAGAACATGGTATTGTTCCAAAGACTATTATAAAAGAAATTAGAGATTTGATAACTAACGAAGTATTGGCAGAAAAAGAAGAAGAAAAGATGAGTAAAAAAGAACGAGAAATGTTAATATTTACTCTTGAATCTGAAATGAAAGAAGCAGCAAAACGATTTGATTTCGAAAAAGCAATTGAATTAAGAGATATATTATTTGAAATAAAAAGTAAATAAAACTATTGGAAAGGATTAATACATGAAAGCATTAATTACAGGAGCAAGCTCTGGACTTGGAAGAGAATTTGCCTATTATTTAAGTAATCTAGGATATGAACTAGTATTAGTGAGTAGAGATAAAAAAGGTTTAGAAGAAACCAAAAAAAATTGTAAAACAGCTTCTACTATTTATGTATGTGATTTATCTAAACATGAAGAAGTATTAAAACTATATGAAGACAATAAAGACATTGATTTTTTAATTAACAACGCTGGATTTGGATTATTGGGTGAATTTTTAAAAACTGATCTTAATCGTGAATTAGAGATGATAGATGTTAATATTAAATCTGTTCATATCTTAACAAAATTATATTTCAAAGATTTTGTTAAAAAAGATAAAGGAATTATTCTTAATGTTTCCAGTGTTGCGGGATTTCTTCCTGGACCATTATTAAGTACTTATTATTCTACTAAAAGTTATGTTACAAAATTAACAATGGCTATTTATCAAGAATTAAAAGAATCAAAAAGCAATGTAAAAATATCTGTTCTATGTCCAGGACCTTTTGATTCTAAATTTAATGAAACTGCTGGATCAAATTTTACTAATGGAAAGATAACTGCTAAAGAAATAGCGAAAATTGCAATTAATAAAACACTAAAAGGTAAGTTAGTAATTATTCCTGATTCCAAATATAAAATATTAATATTTTTCTCAAGATTTATTGGTACAAAAACTGTAATGAATTTCATTTACAAGTTCCAAAATAAAAAAATGAAATAAAAAATTTATACTTATTAAAGATAATTATTTAGTTTATTAAATAATTATTTTTTATGTTAAAATATATATTGTTGAAATGAGTGGTCTTATGGATAAAATAATAATAAAGGGTGCAAGAGAAAATAATTTAAAGAATATTAATATCGATATACCTAAGAATAAACTTGTTGTAATGACTGGTGTATCTGGAAGTGGAAAAAGTAGTTTGGCTTTCGATACAATTTATGCTGAAGGCCAAAGAAGATATGTTGAGAGTCTTAGTTCTTATGCTAGACAGTTTTTGGGTGGAACAAATAAACCTGATGTTGATTCAATTGAAGGGTTAAGTCCTAGTATCGCAATTGATCAAAAATCAACAAATAACAATCCGAGAAGTACTGTAGGAACCGTTACTGAAATATACGATTATTTCAGATTGTTATATGCAAGGATTGGTATTCCGCATTGTCCAATTCATAAAATACCAATTAATAGTCAAAGTATTGAAGAAATGACAAATAAAATAATTTCCTATCCTGAAGGAACAAAGTTAGAAGTTTTGGCGCCAATAATTAGTGGTGAAAAGGGTACTCATCAAAATATATTTAGTGAATTAAGAAAAAAAGGCTATTCAAGAATTAGGATTAACAAAGTAACTAGAGATTTAAGTGAAGATATTGAACTTGATAAAAATACTAAAAAAAATATAGATGTTGTTGTAGATCGTTTAGTTATAAAAAGTGATATTAGAAGTAGATTGTTTGAAGCATTAGAAAACGCAACTAAACTAGCTGATGGAAAAGTTATTATTAATATCATTGGTGGAGAAGAAGTAGTAATGAGTGAAAAATATGCTTGTGTTAAATGCAATTTTTCAATGCCAGCATTGGAACCAAGATTATTTTCCTTCAATGCTCCTTATGGGGCCTGTCCTGAATGTAAAGGATTAGGCATTAAACAAAAGATAAATGAAGATTTAATTATTCCTGATAAAGAAAAAACTTTAAATGATGGAATAGTTCCTTTTTCTAATATGGATGATGTTAATATTTATAGACAAATGTTGGAAATAGTTTGTGATAACTATGATATTGATATGAACAAAAAAATTAAAAATTTATCTCGTAGAGATTTGGATATAGTTTTGTATGGAACAAAAGAAAAAATTAAATTTAATTTTTCAACAAGAAGTGGTAATAAAGTTAATAAGTTTGAAGAATACGAAGGATTGTCAAATAACCTAGAAAGAAGATACTTAGAAACAACAAGTGAATTTATTAGAACTTGGCTTGAAGGATATATGATGGAAACAGAATGTTCAGTATGTCATGGAGCGAGACTTAAAGATGAAGTGTTATCTATTTTGATTAATAAAAAGAATATTTATCAACTTACACAGATGAGTATTAAAGATTTAATTACTTTTTTAGAAAACTTAAAATTAACTAATGAAGAAAAAGAAATATCTAATTTATTACTTAAAGAAATATTAAATAGATTAAATTTTTTATACAATGTTGGGCTTAGTTATTTATCACTTTCAAGAACTGCTGGTACTTTATCTGGTGGAGAAAGTCAAAGAATTAGGCTTGCTACCCAAATTGGTAGTAAATTATCTGGAGTACTTTATGTGCTTGATGAACCTAGTATTGGTCTTCATCAAAAAGATAATGACAAATTAATTAAGACACTAAAAGAAATGCGAGATTTAGGTAATACATTAATAGTTGTTGAACATGATCATGATACGATGATGGCGGCAGATTACTTAGTTGATATAGGACCTGTTGCTGGTAAAAACGGTGGGTATATTGTCGCGGAAGGTACACCAGAAGAAGTAATGAAAAACGATAACAGTATTACTGGAAAGT
>CAZIUX010000101.1:1490-3074 GCA_964542795.1 uncultured Muribaculaceae bacterium | reverse complement strand
ATCCATATTGCAGTGTTTATTGTAAAGAAGACGTTGATATGTACTTCCAAGGATTTGGATATAATCCAAGAACAGGACATTCAATAAACTCTGGAGAATATTTCAACTTTAAGCCATTTGATAATGGAACACAGAAATATGAAAATATTCCAACAATTAATCAAAAGAGAAGTTGCTTATATCAAACAGATGAAAAATTACTAAACAACGATTTATATGGTCAAGATACTACTCCAACTGGAGAAATTAAATCCGGCCTATATAAATTAGCAACTGATTATTTGCAACAATATTATGATGTAATGCTTTTAATAGAACAAGAACAAGATATTCAAGAAACTATTGAAATTTCTTGTAAGAAAAAAGTATCTATTAATGATGATAATTCATCATTAATTGGTAAAAAAACTTCAAATAATATTTCATCAGATGAAATTGAAAATATAATAGCTAGTAAAGATCTTGCCTATTTAAACAATTCATTTGATGCTACCAAAGTTAATATTGATAATAGTGCCAATAAAATTATTGATAAATATAATGGTTTAATTGCGACTACTAAACAAGCAGATTTAAAAGATTTTGAAAAAAATTATGATGATGAAAAAACAGGCTGTGCTAATGTTACATATACTTCATTAATAAGTGCTGATAAATCAGGCACAAGGGGTTTTTATCCACCAAGACATTGTTGTAAATATTCGGATTGGAGAACTTATACTTCAAATACTGAAGTGTCATCCGTTGCCAACAGAAAAGAATGTTATGCGATTAAAGTGAAAACTAAATATTCAAACTGGGCTAGATTTATAAACGTAAAATGGAATATTAATACAAATAAATGTACTGTTGATCTACAAATAAGAGATTGTGCATCTTGTAATTATAATCCATGGAAAATAAGTTCTTCCAGGGTTTATATAAACGAAAGTGCATGTCATGCAACACCAACAACATTAACGCCTGAAAATGAAGATAAATTTGAATTTTATGTTTGGAAAGATGAGTATATGGACCAAACTCCAGATGGAGATCGTCTAGTTCCAGGATATTGTACAAAATATTCATATGTAAGAGATTCATCTTGTAAAGGGGGAGGTTCTATTTGTACAAGTTGTCCGCCTCCTACACCATCAATTCCTCCCGTAATCCCTCCAACCATTCCCGAAGATGATTGTGATATAGCGATTGAAATTATTCCGGAGATTCAAGTAAATATTGATAATCTAAGAAAAGAGGCTGAAGATTTAAGGGAAAAATATTTAAAGGTTGTTGAAAAGATCGAAAAGATTACTACTCAATATTCTCAATGTGTTGCCTATAAAGATATGAATAAATATAATGAAGATGATTATCCAAAAGTAGAAAAGTTCTTCTATGATGAAATGGATATTGCAACAAAAGAGGATAAAGCAATTCTTGATAAGATTAAATTAGAGATTAAAGGAGATCCTGAATCAAAAACAACTGATTTAGAGTATTGTAAAGAAACCGCTAATGGTCTAGAATGTAATCCAAGTTATTTAAGAAAAGCCAAAATACCAACCTTAATTAAAGAACTTAAAACAATTACTGATGGAATGA
>CAZIUX010000101.1:0-1462 GCA_964542795.1 uncultured Muribaculaceae bacterium | reverse complement strand
TTAAACCTTCAGGAAAAACAGTAACTAAAGATTCAGCAGAGTATAAATTAGCTGAAGGTAAAAAAGCTTATAATTATATGGGCTATGGATTACCAATTGGATTAACCACTATGGGTGGTAAATATGATTATTCATTCAATGTTACAAATATTGGAAAAGATAACAATTTAATGACTCCATATATTGCTTTACAACAAGGAACTTCAACATATGTATGTAACTATTATGTTAATAATAAAATAGTTTGTCCAAAAGCAGGCTGTGGAATTGATTGTGAACCGGGTGGTAATTGTACTACTACATGTACAGCAGGAAATTGTACAATTAAACAACCAGCATTAATGGCGTTCACAAGACAAATTGACAATAATAATATTAATCCAAATGATCGTACTTTAGGAGCTAACTGGTCTACTGAAAAAGGCCAAGCAGCTATAATGAAAATAGCTCAAGATGGTGATCCAACAACTAAACAAGCAATGTATTCATTTGTTATTACATCTGAACAATTCCAAAAAATTAAAAATGCTAATAAAACAAATAGCTATAGCGAATTTAATCTAGTTTGTGATGATAACGGAAATCATTGTACAAGTAGTTTTGTTACTGAATATGCTCAAAAAAATGTAACTGATTCTGCTCGTACAAGATGGATTGAATATAATGAAAACACCAAATCTTTTGAGTAAGGTTCAAGAAAATTAATAATTAATAGAAGATGCTAAAAAAACAGCATCTTTTTTTAATATAAGTTTACATATATTTTTGTGTATGATAGAATTAATATAGTATAAGGATGAGTAGATGAAAAAGATAATTATATTAATAATTTTTGTAATTATATTTTTAACACTTGATGTTAATGCTGTTGCTTGTGATGAAAGCACCATAAATGAGTATCGAACATTAGCTGAATTAGTTAAGGTCAGATACGAATTAAATGATGAAGCATCACCATATTTAAATATCACTTTTTATAACATAAATGAAAATTTTAATATTATAAGTGGAATAAACAATGATTTTGTAATAAAGAAAATAGATGAAAGTTCAACTTTTACTTTTCAAATTTATAATTTAATTAAAGTAAAAAAACTTGAATTTGAAGTAAATGCAATTAATTTGCCATGTATAACTAAATCACTAAGAACAATTGAGGTTACATTACCAAGATATAATGAACTTGCAAATTCTGAGCTTTGTAAAAAAGACCCAAATAATGATTATTGTCAAAAACTATTGTTTGATGATAATCCAATAAATTATCGTGAATTAGAAAAAATTATTAATTCTAAAATAAAAGATAAGGGTAGTTCAAATGAAGAGTATAAAAAAGATTATACATACTACTATATAGCTACGAAAAAAGATGCAGCTACGTACCGCATCGTTTTATGATCGTGCTTATGGTGCGGGTGGGGGGAATCGAACCCCCGTCCCAAGTTTGGAAAACTTGTATACT
>CAZIUX010000100.1:0-3113 GCA_964542795.1 uncultured Muribaculaceae bacterium | reverse complement strand
TATAACAAAGAATTTGGTGAATATGCAGCTAAAATATGTGATTATGTATTGCTCGTTAATGAAAACCAAACAAAGATGATTGAAAAAGGATTACTTGAAAAAGGTTTTCCTAAAGATAAAGTTATGACATTTAAAACCTTTAATTTAGCATATGATTATTTGCTAGAAATAGAAAAAAATGGTAAATTAGTAGTATTAATAGAAAATGATTTACCAGATCAATATTAGGAAAGAGGATTTTATGAAAATAAAAATAGGATTATTTTTTGGAGGAAATAGTGTAGAACACGAAATTTCAATTATTTCTGCACTTCAAGCATTGCAATCAATTGATAAAGAAAAGTATGATGTAGTTCCAGTTTATATTAGTAAGAAAAATGAAATGTATGTTGGCTATGACATTGGTTTTATCGAGAATTATTCAAATATTGACGCTCTTATAGCTAGAAGTCAAAAAGTAGTATTAGTCTATGATCATAATCAAGTAAGATTAGTTAAATACCCATTTAGATTAATTAACCGTGTCTATGATTATTTAGACTTTGCATTACCAATAGTTCATGGAACAAATATCGAAGATGGTACACTAGTTGCAATGTTTAAAATGGTTAACTTACCATATGTTGGCTCTAATGTTTTAGCGTCTTCTTTAGGTATGGATAAACAAATTATGAAAGATGTATTAACGTCTCATGGATTACCAGTTTTAGATTATATCTCATTTAATAGGCATGATTATGAAATTGGTGTTAAACACATAGTTAAAGAATCACTAAAAAAATATGGCTATCCTTTAATGGTTAAACCAGCTAATTTAGGATCAAGTATTGGAATAACAAAAGTAAATAGTGAAAGTGATTTTATTACTGCGATTGATTATGCATTTGAATTTACTGATAAAATAATAATTGAAAGATGTGTTACAAAACTAAGAGAAATCAACTGTGCAGTTCTAGGTAACCATGAATCAGCTATTATGTCAGAATGTGAAGAACCAATTCTTTCTTCAGATATACTAACTTATGAAGATAAATACATGAATAAAGGTTCAAAAACAAAAGGTATGAATAGTTTAAAAAGAAAATTACCTGCTGATATAAGTGATGATATGAAAAAAGAAATTCAAGACTATGCAAAAAGAACATTTGATTTACTTGGCTGTTCAGGAGTAGCTAGAATAGATTTCCTTGTTGAAGGTAAAAAAGTATATATAAATGAAATAAATACTATTCCAGGATCATTATCGTTCTATTTATGGAAGGAAAGTGGTATTTCATATCAAGAATTATTAGATCGTTTAATAAAAATAGCAATTAAAGAAGATAAAGAAAATAAAAAATTAATTTCTTCTTTTGATACCAATATTCTATCAAGTATCAATAAAAATAATTTAAAAAATGGTGGCAAAAAGTAAAATGTGATTTAATCAATAAATAAAAATGGGTGTGATAGTGTGAATAAAAGTAATAAAGTTTTTTCAAGTATCATAAAGGTTATTGGCAAATTATTAAGTATAATTTTGCTAGTAGTTTCCTTTATAAATATTTTTTTACTTGCCCTTTCACAAATCATACCCCAAATAATTACCAAACAAGATATAAAATATTTTATTCCTAATTTAATTAATAATAATTATATATCTGATTATATTAGTTCAATTTATTTAGGTGAATTCTTAGTGGTCGGGATAGTCATAGCTATAATTATTATATTATTAATAATGTTATTTTCTTGGAGTATAAAAACCACTCTTTTATATAATGGATATCCATTTTTATTAGTTGGTATGTCATTACTCATATTTAAAAACTACTATCCTTTACTAACCAAACTATTATCAGAAACTCAATTGCCTATATTTGAAGAGAATCTTGACAAGACTTATAAATTAACAGCTTCAATAGGTATTGTATACATTGCAATTGGAGTATTATTACTTGGTGGAGGAATATATTTAGCCATTAAAAAAGCTAAAAAAGATGGCTTTTTAAAAATTGAATTAAAGAAAGAAATCAAGGAGAAGAAAATAGTTCCTGAAGGATTAGTAGAACAAGTTATAGAAAAACCTGAAATTACCGAAATGTTGGTGATTGAAGAAAAAAAAGAACCAGTGGCAGAACCACCAATTAAAGAAGAAATTATTCCTCCTATTGAGATGGAGGATATGAAACCAATAGTTATTAAATCTAATAAAAAAGAGCAAAGTATTGAAACTTTAGATATTAAAGAAGATTTAAGTACTAATTCAGATAATCTAGAACAGTTAGAATCTAAACCACAAATAGAAGAGTTTACCCTGATTCCAGAGAGTGAATCAGAAATAGAAGAATTCACTCTAATTCCAGAAAATGAACCAAAAATAAAAGAGTTTAGTATATTACCAGATAATGAACAAGTTACAGAAGAAAAATCTGTAGAATCAGATCCCATAGAGATTATTGAAGCACCAAGTATATTACCAAGTAATGAAGAAATTATTAAAGAAGCACCACTAATTATATCTGATGATGAAACTGTAATTGAAGAATTGGTTATTTTACCAGACCCTATAGCAGAAAATAAAACCACATTGTCTGAAGAAACAGCTCCATCAATAATAACTGATGAATCAGTAGAAGAACTAGATTCATTAATTAAAGAAGAACCAGTATTTGATAATGTAAAGACAGATATCAAAGAAGAAATTATTAAGGAAGCACCAACTATAATTTCTGATAATGAAACTGCAATTGAAGAATTGGTTGCTTCACCAATTAATGAGTCTGTAGAAGGAAAAACCTCATCAATAATTACTAATGAATCATTAGAAGAACCAAATTCATTAATTAAAGAACAACAAGTTGATGATGTAAAAACAAATATCAAAGAAGAAATTAAAGAGCCAGAAATAAAGAATGTTTATTGTGAGGAATGTGGAATAGTAAATGATATTGACTCATTATATTGTTCTAACTGTGGCAAAACAATAAAATAGAATATTTTATTACAAAAATACTAGATTTTTTAAAACATTATGTTATAATGTCTCTAGGCATTTCTAATTTAGAAGTGCTTAATTTCGGGAAATAGCACAACTTGGTAGTGCACTTGGTTTGGGACCAAGGGGTTGCAGG
>CAZIUX010000099.1:0-3162 GCA_964542795.1 uncultured Muribaculaceae bacterium | reverse complement strand
GTTGTTCAATTGGAGCTTGTTGTTCAACTACTTTTGTTTCTACAACATATGGAGTTTCGGCAATTAAATCGCTTGAAACATCAGGATTTTCTTTAACGTCTGGTTCACTAGTTGCTACAGCAGTTGAAGATTCTTCAACAATGGCATCACTTTTTCCATCATTTAAGAATGAATAATCCGGCGTATAACCAGCGGTTCCCATATCAAATCCTTTGTCAAAAGGAAAAGAACTTGGGCTATTTGGTTCTGAACCAACTTTACCAATTACTTCACTTTCTAATGTATGATCAGTTTGTAAAAAAGGGTTAATTGTATTACTTTCCACTATTATCACCAATTCTATTATAATGTGAATTATATGTTATGTCAAACATAATTCTATTATTTATGAAACATAATAAATATGATACAATACTAATAATAAAGGATGTTAGATATGGAATTATTTATTTATTTAATCTTATTTATAATTGTATTTTTTGGAAGTTTAGGAATTGTATATGTTTTAATATATAATAAACTACAGGGGTTTATCATAAGAATCAATGAATCAGAAAGCATTATTGATGAATCATTAAGAATAAGATACGATTTGATTATTAGCGTTAAAAACATTATTCAAGATAATATCGATAATAAATTCGATTTATTTGAAGAGTTAGAAAATTGTAAAAAAAAGAATATATCAAACTTTGAATTTGATAGAAAAAGTACTGAATGTATTAATTTAATATTTCAACTAAAAAAAGATTACTATTCCTTAGATAGCAACCAAAGTTTTAAAGAATTAATTAGTGAGATAAAAAGGAGTGAAGAAAAAATAATTTCTGCTAAAACTTTTTATAATAGATATACTAGTAATTTAAATGATTATGTTAGAAAATTTCCATCAAATATTATTGCAAAAATTCATGGCATTAAAGAAAAAAACTACTTTGATAATAAAAACATGAATGATGATAATATTAATGATTTTAAAATTTAATCTCCCAATTAATCTCTTGGAGATTATTTTTTTTAAGAAATTTATTTGTTTTAGAAAAAGGCTTACTTCCAAAGAAACCATAGTTTGCAGAAAATGGTGATGGATGAGAAGACTCAATTACTAGATGCTTAGTAGTATTAATTAATTTTTTTTTGCTTTTAGCATAATTGCCCCATAAAATAAACACTATTGGCGACTCTTTTTCATTTAATACTTTTATTATGTAATCAGTAAAAATTTCCCAACCAAGATTTTTATGTGAATTTGGGACATCTTTTTTTACCGTTAAAACAGAATTTAATAATAATACTCCTTCTTTTGCCCAGGAAGTTAAATCTCCGTGATTGGGAATTTTTATTCCTAAATCAGAATTTAGTTCTTTATATATATTTAATAAAGATGGAGGAATTTTTATTCCATTCGCTACTGAGAAAGATAATCCAGTTGCTTCGTTTTCACCATGATAAGGATCCTGCCCTATAATTACTACTCTAGTGTTACCATAACTAGTTATCTTTAAAGAACGAAAAATATCCTCATATTTAGGATATATTGTTTCGTGTTGATACTTATCTTTTATTGAATTTAAAAGTATTGAGAAGCCTTTGCTATTTAAAATAACTCTTAATTTTTCATCCCAATCATTTCCAAACATACTTTTATTTTCTCTCTTTCATCCAAGGTATAACATAATTTGTTATTGTTGTAGATAAATTTAAATTTTTTTCATTTATATCTATCCACTTATAATCTAGTATTTCTAAATCCGGCTTGATTTCTATATCTAGTTCTTTGTTATATAGTAATACATTAATCTCAATTAATAAGTTGGCGTCAGATGCTGCATGTTCAATAAAAGAAAACAACTCACTTAAATCTTTTTGTTTAATTGATAGCTTAGGATTAATTTCTTCTACACATTCTCTAACCGCTGCTTCTAAGATTGTTTCATTTTCTTCAACCATCCCACCAACTAAGGTGTATAAATTTTGCTTTGCCGATCTAACTGACTTAACTACTAATAATTTGTTATTCTTTTTAAATACTACGAATACTGCTTGTTTTATTTTATCCATTTTCTCTCCTATTTATGATATTTTTCATTATTTAATATTTTGAAATTTCTGTAAATTTGTTCTAATAAAACTCCCCTAAATATGCCGTGTGGAATAGTAATATCTCCAAAAGATATAACTGAATCCGCTCTTTCTTTAACACTTTTAGCTACACCTAAAGAACTACCAATTACATATGTAATATTTCCATAACTGTTACTAAATACTTTATCCATTAAAGAGGCAAACTCCAATGAATTTGTTTTATTTCCATTAAGATCTAGTAATACTACATAATCCTTATTATTAATTATATTAAGTATATACTCCGCTTCTTTTTCTATATTTATTTGTTCTTTTAATTCTATTATCTCTAATTTATGATATTTATTAATTCTTTTTTGATAATCATTAACCATTTCTTCGAGGTATTTTTCTTTTAATTTACCCAGACAAATAACTTTAATCATATCTCAATTACCTCAGTTACTTCATCTTGAGTAGCAACAACCACATTGTCAAAATCAATACCGTTTTCTAACATAGTTGATTTAAATACTGAAATTGCTAAATCTTTATTATTATTTTCTTTACTAAGATGCGCTAATACGACGTGTTTTGTATTATTTCCAATTAACTTTGATAAATACATAGAACTTGCCTGATTAGATAAATGACCAACGTCGCTTAATATTCTTGCTTGTAACCATTTAGGATATTTTCCATTAATCAACATTTCTGGGTCATGATTACTTTCAAAAATATAAACATTTTTGTTTTTCAAAGTATTTATATATTTCATATTTAAATACCCAGTGTCTGTAATATACACAACAGATTTATCTTGATGTTCAATAATAAATCCTCTTGAATCAGCCGCATCATGGCTAGTTTTTATAAAATCAATTTTTATATTAGAAATATCAATTGCATTACTATAAATAAGAATATTAGAATAATCATGTAGAAATAACATTGACTCATACATTTTTTCACTTAAACAAATAGTTGGAGAAAACTTTTTAATTATTTTTTCTAGAGCACTCGTATGATCAGAATGTGAGTGTGAAATAAATATATAATCTATCTCTGAAATACTTTCATGTATTTCATTTAATTTAC
>CAZIUX010000098.1:0-3195 GCA_964542795.1 uncultured Muribaculaceae bacterium | reverse complement strand
TTATTGATAACTTCTATAATGGAAATCAAAAAGTAGAATTTGGAACGGTGATGCCACAATGAAATTAAAAAGTGAATTAGCTCCGAAAGGGATAATGTTTAAAACGAATGAATTCGTAATAAGTGATAGATATGCAACTATATTAACAGTAGTTGGATTTCCTAGAACTGTATATCACGGATATCTTTCTGGTATAGCAAATATCTCTGGTGTAAAAGTAGTTATAAAACATGTTCCAATTGCATTTAGTATTTTATCTAAAATGTTAAATAAAGAAGTAGCAGATTTAAAAGATAAGTATCAAAAGGAAAAAGACAAAACACAACAAGAATCTTATCGTCAAGACTTCGAATCGTTGGAAGGATTTGTTCAAATGTTAGCTGCTACTCAAGCAAGAATATTTGATTATCAAATGCATATAATGATTACTGCAGGTTCAAAAGAGGAGTTAGAGAATAAAAAGATTCAAGTTAAAACGTATCTTGACTCTTTAGGAATAAGATCTGTTGCGCTTATGTTTGAACAAGAAAAAGCATTAAAATCAATTATGCCTTTATTTCCAAAACAAGATATTGAAGATAGAATTGGAGTTCCAATTCCTTCAGTTACTATTGCAGCTATGTATCCATTCATTTTTGATAGTATTAAAGATCCAGGTTTATCAACTTTACTTGGAGTAGATTTCTCTGGTGGAGTTATTCTATTTAATCAATTCTTATATCAAATTAAGAAGGAACATAATAGAAATAATGCAAATCTTATTATTTTAGGTACAAGTGGTAGTGGTAAATCTACTGCAGCCAAATTATTATTAAGAGCGCACATTCGAAATGATTACAAACTAGTTGTTGTTGACCCAGAAGGTGAACTTGAAGAAATGGCTAAAGCTATGGGGGGAGACTTCATTGATTTAGGAAAAGGTGGAGATTTCGGAATGATTAATCCACTGGAAGTAGTAGTTGATGCTGACGATGAAGAACTAGCTCAAGGGTTAGGATATACAGTATTAACAAGAACATTATCTTCTGTTAAAGCCTTCCTAAAATACTATAATCCATCTACTGAAGAAGATGTTTTAACAATGTTTAGTGAAGTTCTTCAAGATACATATAAAAGATTTGGAATAGATTTTAATACTAATTTTTCTAAGTTTGTATCTAAAGATTTTCCAACATTTGATGATGTTTATGCAACTATTAAAGGTAAAATATTATCTATGCCAGAGCATTCTCAAGAAAGAGATATAATGGAAAGACTAGAACTTAAGATTCGTCCATTAGTAAAAGAATTAAGATATTACTTTACAGGACATACAACTTTAAGTTCAAAATCTGATTTCATTGTCTTTAATATTAGAGAAGTAATGAACAGTGATGAAAATATTCGTAATGCATTATTCTTTAACATTCTAAAATATGCTTGGAGTTTATGTCTGGATAAAACAAGAAATACAATACTATCTGTTGATGAAGCTCATGTACTATTAAGTAGTAAAAATGAATTAGGAGCTGAATTCTTAGCTCAGATTCAAAGAAGAAGTCGTAAGTACAACACAGGGACAATAATTATTACACAACAACCTACAGACTTTGCAGCACAAAACTTAATCATGCATGGTAAAGCAATATTTGATAATGCTTCTTATCTAGTAATGGGATTAAAGAAACAAGCAGCTGAAGACTTATCATTATTAATTGACTTAAATGATAACGAAAAAGATAGTATTAAAAGATATAATCAAGGTGAAGCATTATTTGTCTGCGGAAGCAGGAGAATGCAAATTAATGTCGTTTTAACTCAAGATGAACTAGATTCTATTGGTACAGGTGGCGGATTATAATAAATTTCTAACCCAATATTTATATTGGGTTTTTTGTGGCTTTATTTTACTAGTTATTATATAATTATATTAATATGGAGTGATTGTTTTGAAATTACCACTTAAAGATTTTTATATTAATAGTGATTTTCTTTTTAACAGACCAATACTATTCCCAGTTACTGGTATTAGTGATTCTTCTTTTGTCTACTTTGTATCTAGAAATACTAATAATTATCAAAGAAATAACAATCAAAATCAACAAATTGATTCTTCGGAAGTAATATCTGGAGAAGAAGAGGTAGAAAGTACATCTTCTGAAAGTATTAATGAAGAAATTACTATTGAAGAAAATACTACGAATGAATTCATTCAAGAAGAGTCAGAAGAAGAATCTCAAGAAGATCTTTCATCATCAAGAAAAACTCAAAAGGCTAAAAATACAATAAAAAAATTTTTATCAAATCCAACTACAGTTTATATAATAGGTATTGCCGTATTTATTCTATTTTTAGTTGGTTTATTTTTAGTTTTATTTCCTGATGAAAAAAAACCAACTGTAGATACACTTTTGTGTGGAGGTCCTTCTTTAATCGATGGAATAATAATTGTAACTAAGGATGATAAAGGAAATTTAATAGATAAATGGGATTTTTATACTTACATAGTGTCACTTTTAAATAGAGATCTTGGAACATCTTCTAATCTAGAAGATAAAATTCCTTATCAAACATATGGAATAGCACTAGCAACTAAATTGTTATATGATCATTACGATGAAGAAAAAATGGCTGAATATCGACAAACATATAATAATGCTTGTTTTAATTCGGAAAATGATACTACTAGTTTTGAGTGTGGAGAACCACTAGACAGTGATACAAACATATTTATTGTTGATCACGAAGTTACAAAAGAAAATTGTAATTCAATAACCGGATGCGTTCATTATAAAAATCCTTATTTAGGTGATTTTGGAATAGAAGAAGGATCATGTATTGATTCTTATTCTGGATTAGGGACTTTTGGAGATAATACCAAGTCTGTTTATTGTAAAGTTAATAAATCATTAAGTGAAGATGAAATAACAGCATTTAAAGGCAAAGGTTATAAATTTATTAATGACGAAAAAGGGTTAAGAGTAAATATAATTGTTAAGGGTACTGTTAATAATGGGTTAAAAGAAGAAGAAATTAGTTTTTTAGTAGCTGTTGCTGATTCAATTCGCGGTGTAATTATGGTTAACGATGATGGTACACCTGCTAATACTGAAACAATTTCTGAAGAATCTTCTGATAAGTCAGCTTGTGGGTCAAATGTTTATGCAAACTCAGCACCACAAAGTAATGTAATGTGTGGAGTAAGAGATTCTGGAT
>CAZIUX010000097.1:0-3211 GCA_964542795.1 uncultured Muribaculaceae bacterium | reverse complement strand
GATAATGTGATACTTAAAAAACCATATGCTTTTTTAATTAAATATTTTAGATTAATCCATCTCATATTATTTGGATCAGTCTTATTTATTGTAATCAAAGTTAACCAAATTGTTAAAATATTTAAAGAAATAGTCTTATCGGGAAATGTTCCAAATATACCAGGCAATTTTGGTTTGGTTTACTTAATGATTATTGTTACAATTATATTTAGTTTTTCGATGCTTTGGTTAATGAGAAACAAAAACAAACCAAGAAATTTTTATACATATTCTTTAGTATATTATTTGGTTTTCATTATTTTACTTATTATATCAATCAATAAAATTAAGGTTCTTAGTGAAACACAAGTTATTGATTTAACTACTGCAAAAGCATATTATGATATAGCCAGATTGGTTTATTATCCTCAATATTTTATTTTAATATTTAGTTTGGTGAGAACTGTTGGATTTGATATTAGAAAGTTTAACTTTGAAAAAGATATCAAAGAACTAGAATTATCAAAAGAAGATAGTGAGGAATTTGAATTTGTAGTTGGGATTGATTTTAATAATTATTTAGTTAAACTAAGAAAAACTGCTCGTGAATTAAGATACTACTTTTTAGAAAATACAGCTATAATTGTCAGTATAATTGTTATATCTCTACTAGCGTCAGCTGTAATGATATTTTATAGAATAGAAGTAAAAGAGAAAGTGTATAAGGAAACTCAAACTTTTTCGGTAGGTAGTTTTCAGTATTCAATTATAGATTCATATGTTACTAATGTTGATAAATCCGGGAAGGAAATTATTAAGGATAAATACTATTTAGTTGTTAATTTGAATATTACAAATTTGTCTGCAAACCCTAAAAAATTAAACTATGATGATTATACTATATCGTCAAATGCCGGTTCATTAGTTGTAGATAAAAGTATAAGTGATCAATTCATTGACATAGGAACAAAATATGATGGAGAAGAATTATTAAGTAAGAAATCTTATTATAGATTATTTGCATTTAAAATAAACAATTATTCAATTACAAATACTTATCAATTCAACATTTTAAATGGGTTTGAATTTAGTAAAAAAACAGGTCAAAATGAAGGCATATATATAAAAACAAAACTTGAACCAAAGATTGTAACTAATCTTCAAGAAGTAAGTAATAAGTACTTTGGTACTACAACTAAACTTGATCGTTCAACTCTTAAAAATAGTTCAATAAATATAACGGATTACAAACTTCTTGATAATTATGTTTATAAATATGAATATTGCTATAGTGAAGACAATTGTAGATTAATTGATGGAATTATATCTGCAGACTTAAAGAAAGGTAATTATACATTACTAATACTAGATTACGATTTAAAACTTGACAGCAACATAATTTATAAAGATAATATCAATAAAGAACTCGATTTCTTTAAAAACTTTGCTAGTATAAAATATATTGTTAACAACCAAGAATACACTTCAAAGTTAGTAGTTAAGAACCCAAATAATTATAATGAAAAAGCAGTTTTTGAGGTAAGTTCAGCCTTAAAATCAGCCACAAAGATTGAATTAGTCTTAACTATAAGAAATCAAAAATATGTTATAAATTTCAAGTAAAGTAATTGTTTTTACGAAAAATATTTGATATAATATTTTTCACGGAGCCGTAGCCAAGCGGTAAGGCATGGGTCTGCAACACCTTGATTCGTCAGTTCAAATCTGATCGGCTCCTCCAAAAAGAAAAAAACTCATCATGAGTTTTTTATTTTTTGCCTTAATAATATTTCCAACTCCTGACATTTATCTTTATTCATGTCAGGGATATCTTTTAATGGATATTCTATTCCTAATTCTTCGTATTTCTTTGTTGCATAAGAATGATATGGAAGTAATTCAACTAGTTCAATATTATCTAATGTTTTGATGTAAGAAGCTAATTCATTAATATATTCTTCATTATCATTATAGCTGGGTATTATTACTTGTCTAATCCATAATCTCTTAGTCATTTTTTTACATAGATTTAAAAATTCTAAAGAATCATTTATGTCATGATTAACTAGGTCAAAATATTTATCTTTATCAAGTGCCTTAATATCATAAATAACTAAGTCAGTATACTTTAGTACCTCTTCTTGATTATTACCTACACCACAAGTATCTATTGCAGTATTAATATTATTTTCTTTAAGTAGTTTTAAACATTCGGCTAAAAATTTACCTTGTAATAATGGTTCTCCACCAGAGAATGTTACTCCGCCATTATCATTGTAATACGGGATGTATTTTATAACGGTTTCTAGAATATCTTGTGGTGTCATAATTTGATTTTCATTTGGTATCCAGGAATCTGGATTATGACAAAATTTACATCTTAATGGACATCCTTGTAAGAAGATTACTGTTCTAATACCAGGTCCATCAACCAAACCAAATGTTTCTATAGAATGAACATAGCCTTTCATGCTGCCTCGTGGAATGTTCTACTAATAACCTCTAATTGTTGTTCTTTATTTAGTTTGTTAAATTTTACTGCATAGCCACTTACTCTAATTGTTAAATTAGGATATTTATCTGGGTTAATCATCGCATCTTTTAATGTATCTCTATTTAGTACATTAACATTTAAATGATGAGCTTTTTTACTAAAATATCCATCAAGAATATTTGATAAATTTTTTATTCTATCTTCGTTATTATGACCAAGAGCATCGGGCACGATAGTAAATGTATTTGATATTCCATCTTCACAAACATTACAATATGGAATTTTTGCTACTGAATTAAGTGAAGCAAGTGCGCCATTTGTGTCTCTTCCATGGAATGGGTTAGCTCCTGGTGCAAAAGGCATTCCTATTTTTCTTCCATCTGGAGTAGATCCAGTATTTTTTCCATATACTACATTAGATGTTATTGAAAGAATTGATAACGTATGTTTTGCATTTCTATATAAGCCATGTTTTTTAAGTTCAGCTATAAATTCTTCTGCTAATTCAATTGCAATAGAATCTACACGGTCATCATCATTACCGTATTTTGGATAATCACCTTCAATAGTAAAGTCAGTTGTTATATCATTTTCTCTTACAGCAGTTACTTTTGCATATTTAATTGCAGATAAACTATCAACCACAACAGAGAAACCAGCCATCCCAAATGCCATTAATCTCTCAACATTTGTATCATGAAGAGCCATTTGACTTCTTTCATAAGCATATTTATCATG
>CAZIUX010000096.1:0-3319 GCA_964542795.1 uncultured Muribaculaceae bacterium | reverse complement strand
AAAAAGATTTTGATGATTCCTTTAAAGAATCACATAAAGTAGATGAAAAAGAAGTAAAACCCGGTTTATTTAAAGGATTATGGCAAGCTATTTTAAGATTATTTGCTCCAATGATGTAAACGATATAACAAAATTGGATAAATGGTAAATTACAATTTATTCACCTCAACCGTCAGTATGTGTAATTTTTATATTTAAAATAATATAATGAAATCATGAAAGGAAGAAAATTTTATGGATTTAATTAAAATTGGAAAGTATATTGCTTTTTGCAGAAAGAAGAAAAACTTAACACAAGAACAGTTGGCAGAAAAATTATATATTACTGATAGAGCAGTAAGTAAATGGGAAAGAGGTTTATCGTTACCAGATGCTAGTATAATGCTTGAATTGTGTAATATATTAGGTATTAATGTAAATGAACTTTTAATAGGTGAAGAGATTATGATGAAAGATTATAATGAAAAAACTGAAGAATTATTAGTAGAGTTAGCAAGACAAGATGAAATAAAAAATAAAAGGATAATTGTTATTACAGCTATATCATCAATAGTTTGTGTCTTATTTTATCTTGTAGTTGTCATATTAGCAGCTTATTGTCTAGGAGAAGGAACAACATTTGGTATTGTAATGGTTATATCTTCTATATTATTTGTTGTTTCGCTTTTAGCAATAAATAAATTTGAAGTTGAATCAGGATATCATGTTTGTAAACATTGTCATAAAAAATTTGTTCCATCATATATTAAAGCTTTATTAGCACCTCATATGGGATATACTAGATATTTAAAATGTCCAAAATGTAATAAAAGAAGTTGGGCAAAGAAAGTAATGAGTAAATAATAAATTACAATTTATAGAGCGAAAAAAATGCTCTTTTTTTATTGGTGTACTGATAGAAAGTACTGACGGAAATGAAACGGAAAAAAATCGGAAATGAGACAGGTAGTGAGTGATATGAGTGATTTTTTTCAAAAAAGTATTATTAAATATTTTACAAATAAAAAATATAAAAAATCATTTTCTAAAAAATAGCAAACCCTTATAAAACCTAGGAAAACTCTATTTTAATTCAGAAATTAACCGGAAATCAAACGGGTAGTGAAACAGGTAGTGAGCCGGAAATTATTCGGAAATTAATCGGAAATCAAACGAATAGTGATTTTGGGTATAGGTCTTTGAAAAGACTTGTGATATATTGAAATGTCAACGAGTGACAGTTCATATAAGGTAAGAATATCGCACCATTAGATATTAACTCGAACTACCTAGGTAGTTCGTTTTTTTATATAGAAATAAAATTGAGTTTTGCGATATAATTGAAATGAAAGGTTGTGAGCATTAGTGTTTGATAAATATATTAATAATGATTTAAATAATCCCACTTACTTATTTCACGGTAGTCCAAATGAAATACAAGTTATAGAAGTAAGATTAGCCCATGATTCAAACGGTAATATTGAAAATGAAGATAATGCAGTATTTTTGACCTCATCATTTGTTATAGCTTCGGCATATGCATTTAAAGATAAAATAAAAGAAATTAGTAAAGATCTTGAATATAATTTTGAGATTGGTTGGAACGCCGATAGTGGACAATTAATAATCAAAATGGATAATGTAAATATTGATGATAAAATGGAAGGTTACATATATGTCGTACCATTTACATCTAAATATCAACATAATGGTAGAACAATCCAATATAAAAGCTATGATAGTATTTGGCCAATTGACATAGTCAAAGTTAAATTTGGAGATTTTAAACAATTCTATTGTATTAACAGTAGTAATACAATAAAAAGATAATTTATAAAAATTATTATTAAAAATACCAATAGGAGACCATCATTCAATGCCAAATATTAATTTAATATTATTTTTTTACACAAAAGATTTCTCGAATTATTTATACAATGATTATTATTCAATTTATGCTATAGTAGAGAAGTAAGAATGATTGAGGTGTTTAGTCTTGGAGTTAAATGAAATAATAAAAAAAAATACAAAAAGAAATTATTAGTACTTTGAATGAATTACAAATAACTCGAATGGATGAAGTAAAAAAACGTTTTTATTTAAGTCAAATTAAAAACCAATTACTACCAAACTATTGGAGATTGGAATTTGAAAGAGATTTACCAAGATTATCTAAAGAAAAAACCGAAAAAATTATTTTATATATGTGTGAGTATATATATTTGGGATCTGAAAAAAATTATTTTACAGACAATAATATTACAGATATTTTACGTCAATTATGTAATGGGATTGAAAAATTAGAAGTATTTGAGTCAGAAACTGTTTTTGGAGAATGGATAGGCGTTAGAGGTTACGGAAGACTTCAAATAAATCCAAATCTTGAAAATAGGTTTTTAAAACACGTTATATTCCATGAATTAACCCATTGTGTTACTCCAAACTTAGGAATAGAATCATATGAAGTTACTCAATCTATTGGAAAAGGATCAACATTCTTAAGAGAAATTATTGCAGAATCAACAGCATGTGATTTAGTAGATGATTATATACTTAGAACTCCGGTGTCAAATAATAATTTAGGGATATCTTCTGATTGGTTGACTGTATGGAACAGATCATATCAACAATTAGGAGATGAATTTTTACAAACAATTTCATTTATTAACACAAAAGAAAATAATACAGACAGAAAAAAATTTAAAGCATTATCGAGAATGGCAATGGATACAACCAATCAAATAGCAAAAAAAATATATGATGAGTATGTATCAAACGATCTTGAACACGGAGCTGAATATTTACAAGAAATTTCTGTATTTTTTTCAAACTTAGTTAATAATCATCCGACAATAACAAAAGAAATGGTTGATTATTTAAGAAAAAGAATGAAACAGCCTATAACAATTTATTCAAGAAGTGATAGTCAACAAAATTTATCGGAAATTTCTATAATTAATCAAAGCATAGAGGAAAATCAGCCTAAAAGTTATAGATGAAAATGAAACTTTGTTATATATCTAGTAAGAATTATTTAAAATATAATCAAGGTATTAAGTTATATACTAATCAATAAAAATAATTAATCAATTGATAGTATTAGATAACAAAATGTATTAATTAAATATTATAAGGAGAATTATGAAAAACAAAATAAATAAAAATGTTTTATTATTAATCTTAAGAATTATCATTTTATTTGTAATTTTTTTTGGTCTATACTTATACTTTTCTAAACAGGGAATAATATCATCAATAATCTATTTTAATAGTTTTATTAATATGTTTGCCTTTATTTATTTTATAATAATTACTATTAAAGAACCTAAATATAATAAAA
>CAZIUX010000095.1:0-3336 GCA_964542795.1 uncultured Muribaculaceae bacterium | reverse complement strand
GTGGGTGGAACGCCTAGCCATTGACATTTTAAGAGAAGTAATTGAAAAAGGCTTAGTAAATCATGAATTAGAAATAGACGATTCTAAAGTCTTAGTAAATAAAAATAAAAAAATTTTAAAATTAAATTAAAAAATAACAAAAATCGACAAATTAATTATAATATGTAGTATAATATAATTAACATAGTAAATAAATAAATCGTAGAATATATTGAGGTGAATTTATGCTTTCTAAAGAAACTATATTAAATAGATCATCTTCTGTAATTATCTTGCTAGTGGCATGAGGTAAGAACGCTAAAAAAGCATCTTTTTTTTCCATACCAGTTCCATCATCTATAACTTTAATTTCTTTTATGCCAGATTCAATTAATTCTATTTTGATCTGTTTACTTTTAGCATCAATACTATTTTCAATTAATTCTTTGACAACTGATACACATTTTTCAACTACTTCTCCAGCCGCTATCATGTTAGCTAGTTTTTCATTTAATACTTTTATTTTTGTCATCTTTTCAACTCTTTTCTTCACAAATATAATTTGTTAAAACATTATCGATTGTTTTTACTTTATTATTAAAATTAAAATTTAAAAAAAGTAATACTATAACAATAATTATAAACAAAATAAAAACTACTTTTCCCATATTACACCTCTATCTAATTATAACATTTATTAAACTTAAAAAAAATAAAAAAACAAAGATCTAATCTTTGTTATATTTATGGCGGAGCAGGAGAGATTTGAACTCTCGCATCGGAAACCCGATCTACACCCTTAGCAGGGGCGCCTCTTCAACCACTTGAGTACTACTCCAAGACCTGCCATACAAATAGATTCTACACTATTTATGGCATCAAGTCAATTAATTTAATGGCTCAGAACTAAGAAAATAAAATGTACCATCTTCATTTTTTTGATATATTAATTTATATTTTGGAGATTCGTTACTTTTTAAATAATCATCAACAGATTGATACATTGTTTTATAGTTATTAATCTTTGCATCTATTGTTTTTAGAAGCTCTTTTTTATCATCGTAACGATATATTTTAACTCCTGATATTACTCGATTATTAACAATTTCTTCAATATAAACCACAGATTTATTAACTATTGCTTGATTATTATCTTGAGATACTTTATTTACAAGATCATAATAAGTTTTAACTTCATCATTGATACCAAATTGGTTTTTACTATTGAAATAATATAAATTTTTCTCTGCATATATTTTTTCCACATTTCCATATGTGATATCAAGACTTTGATTTTTGTAAGTGATATTTTCTCCATATAAAAGTTTTGCGTATCTTAAGACATCTCTTTGTAATACTTGGAATTCATAATCTTTATTTTGACTTCTACTTATTTCACATGCTGGTAACTGGCCATTAATGAATGTACATTCAAACATGCGATTTATAGTTGAGGCAATTATAATGTCTTTGCTTAATTTATCATTAGTTAATTTTTGATTCTTATAAAAATAGCCTAAGGCAACAGAATTATCTTGATAGTTCAAATAATTTTTTGTTGGTTTTTCAAAATCAATTATTGATTTTAATGTTAATTTTATGAAACGATCATCTATTTTAACAGTTTCTTCCTGTGGTTTATTATTATCAATACGACTAGTAATTAAGTAAGCAGTCACAGCAATCACACATAAAAGAATAATACTCATAGTTATTAAAAGAATTTTTCGATTACGGATTTTTCTTTCATCATCATATAGTATATTTCTTGATTTACGCATTTTTTTCATTCTTTAACCACCTTATTTTTCATATAAAGAATTTCTTATTTTTTCAGCATTCTCACGCATTACAGTTATATAATTAGTTGTATTTTCATCTTGATCTTCTTTTAAGTTAGTTATAACATCTAAAATTACTACTTCAACTTTTGTATTAACAATTAAATCTCTTAATAATTCCGTTTCCTTAGTGTTTTCTTGACGGAAAATATAACTTAGTTTTTTATCGGAAATCAATTTTTTAACTTGAGTTTTAGTTGCATCACTTACTTCATTAACATTATTATCAATTGATATAACATCAAATCCATACTTACTCAAGAATAATAAAGAGTCATTAGTAACAACTATTGTATTTGATTTTGCATTATCAGCAATTACTTTTAATTCTGCTTCTAATAAAGAAATATCTGATTTAAGTTCATTATAATTTTCTTCTATTTCCTGATGAATATAAGTATTATCTATATATTCTTTTAAACCATTTTTAACATTTAATGCCAACATTAAATAATTAGATGGAGATAACCATAATTCCTCAACGCTTCCAGCTATTTTTAGGCCTTGAGAAGCATCGATGATTCTAATTTTTTTATTGTTATTTAAGAATTTAACAGCCATTTCTTTTTCATTACTTAGTCCGTTATAGATAAATAATTCACTTTCTTTGGCAGAATCTTTTATTTTTTTATCGGAAATTGGATATTCTAAAACATCAACACCTTTTGGATAAATACTTTTTACTATGGAGTTTTCTCCATATAATTCCTGAACTATATACTTTATTGGATAAATTGTTGTATATACCGTTGCCCCTTCTAAATCATCTCTTTTAAAACATCCTGATGTCATAAAAATTATACCGATAATTACAATACTAAATATTAACTTTTTCATTATTTTTCCTTTCTGGTACGGGATCATATCCCATTGTTCCAAATGGGTTACACTTTAAAATTCTTTTCATTCCCAATAGTAATCCTTTAAATAGCCCATGAGTATTTATTGCTTCAACTGTGTAAGAAGAACACGTTGGAATATGCCTGCAACTAGCGTGGGATTTAAGAGGAGTAGCCTGATATATTTTTATTAATTTTATTATTAAGTGCTTCATCTTATCACCAATTTAATTCTACTATAAAAGCCACATACATGCAATTTTAAATTGCTTGTAAGTCTTTTTTTATGTATAATTAGTTAGTAGAGGATTGATTATATGGAATTTATTACTAAATATAACTTAGAAGCAATAGACACTAGCTTACTTAATTCAGCCTTATCTCATAGTTCTTATACAAATGAACAAGGCGGGCAAAATTATGAAAGATTAGAGTATTTAGGTGATGCAGTTTTGCAACTTATAATTAGTGAATATTATTATCGTAATACTGACTTTCAGGAAGGCGAGATGAGTAAACACCGCGCGAGCTATGTTTGTGAATCAGCACTATATGAATATGCCAAAGAAATAAATATAATCGATTTAATAAAAACAGGTGAAGGACAAAAGACCAATGTGACAATAGTTGCAGATGTATTTGAGGCAATCGTAGGAACTATTTATTTAAGTTTGGGT
>CAZIUX010000094.1:0-3433 GCA_964542795.1 uncultured Muribaculaceae bacterium | reverse complement strand
CCTTTGAAATAATTATGAGTTTACTAACATAAGTAAACATTGAATAATATGACCCTGACCCCAAATCATATGAAAAATCATGATTGCTTAAATCTAAACTTGTTAGGCCGGTACAACCAGAAAACATTGACGACATTTCTGTTACATTACTTGTATCGAATGTGCTTAAATCTAGACTTGTTAAAGCACTACAATTAAAAAACATATCCGCCATATTGGTTACATTACTTGTATCGAATGTGCTTAAATCTAGACTTGTTAAAGCACTACAATTAAAAAACATTGACGACATTTCTGTTACATTACTTGTATCCAATAAATTTAAATTATTTATTTCTGTTAAATTATAAAAGTTTGAAAAATAAGAACTACTATTTGGATTTGCAAGAATATTCCCATTAGATTGAATATAAAGTTTAAATGTATCATTACCAAGTCCATCATCTATTATATAGGCCATATAATTACTATTTTGTTTTACAGATACATCCCATGACTCATATGCCCCGGCGGGTATATTTATCTCATCTTCAAAAGTAATGCTTGTTATATCGTCTTTATAGTCCCAAAAATAACCAAGTGAGTTTCCCCACTGAATATTAGTCGCTACAAGTGCGTCTGGCATTAATTCCAATGATTCAACTGTCACTTTAAACATTACTTTTTTATTTTGATTATAGTTTTGATTTAGACCTGTATCAATAAATGTAACTGTTAAAGTGTAAGTATGAGTTGTTCCTGGAGCAATAGGACCTTGAGTTAATAGCAATTCTTCTTCTATTGGTAAAACAGATTCACTTTTCCCACTACAAATAACAGCATCACTGCTTTGACATTCAAGTTCATAAACTACTTCATCATTTATAAATGTATTAACAAGATTAGAAAAATAGATATCATAATTATTTATCGTTAATGTACCTGTGTTTTCTACAGAAAATGTGATGCTGGCATAATCGCCTGTATCAACATTATTTAATGAAAAACTTTCCTCTCCATCATACTCTAAAATTAGTTCTCCTGCAGTTATTGTATCAGTACTAGCTTCTTCATTGCCAACTACAATAACATTAAAATAAGCATACGAAATACCAATCATAAATGATATAAGAGTTAAGATTACTATTATTAATATCATTTTTTTGTGTTTCATACTTTCACCTATTATTTATATTCTATCATAAATTATATTAAAAATATATTATTACATTACCTGTTTTGCCTGCTTCAGTTAATCTTGATGTAATCCATGTTACTGCCGCCGAATTTTTTACAGTTATAGTGACACCATTTTTTACATAAGTAAACATACTTGTATAAGATGATACAAGTCCAAAGGTTGCATTTCGCATTTCAATACTATTTAATGCAATACAGTTATAAAACATATTCGCCATATTGGTTACTTTTGCAGTATCAAAACTACTAATATTTAGTGTGGCCAAAGTTGTACAACCACTAAACATTGTTTGCATTGTTGTAACATTAGCGGTATTAAAATGACTTAAATCTAAGCTAGATAATTTTGAACAGTTATTAAACATATTATTCATTAAAGTTACATTAGTTGTATTAAAATTACTAATATTTAAGCTTACAAGTTGATTACAGTTTGAAAACATAGCTGACATATTTTGTACTAAAGGTGTACTAAAACTACTTAAGTCTAAAGCGGTTATTTTATTACAACTAGCAAACATTGATGGCATAACTGTAACTTTTTCGGTATTAAATGAAGATAAATCAAGACTCGTCAAATTATAACAGTTTTGAAACATAGATTGCATGTTTGTAACCTTAGAGGTATCAAAATTACTAACATCAAGTGTCGTTAGTTGGTTACAGGCAATAAAGAATTGAAACATATTGGTTACTTTGCTTGTATTAAATGTGCTTAAATCAAGAGAAATAACTTTGTTACAATTCATGAAGAAAGATTGCATTGTTGTAGCATTAGATGTATTAAGTAAGTTTAAATTATTGAATTCTGTTACATTCACAAAATTTAAGAATACATAATTACTATTTGCATTAGCATAGATAATTCCATCTGCTTGAATAAATAGTTCATAGGTACTTGTACCTAGTCCATCATCAACTATAAATGCTTTTAAACTATTATCCTGTAATAAAGATATATCCCATGTTTGAATAGCATTTACAGGAATATTAATTGAATTATTAAACGTTACTTTTGTAATGCTTGATCTAATTCCCCAAAAGGCATTTGTTGCAGAAGATGAAACGGCCATCATTGTTGTTGAGCCAAGTTGAATTTCATTAATAGTTAACTTGAACTTTACTTCTTTCATTTGATTATAATTTTGGGGTGATCCTGTATCAATAAAAATTAAATTAAATACATAGGTATGTGTTGTTCCAGGAGCAATAGAACTTCCTAATAAAGCAAGACCTTCACTTGTTGGAACAGGTGTTTGGGTTTTGTCTGAACAAGGATTTGCATCACTAGATTCACAAGTTATCGTGTAAACGACCTCATTATTGATAATAGTATTAGTTAATTTAGAAAAATAAATATTATATGAAGGCACAGCCATAGTACCTGAATTGGTAACCGAAAATGTCATAGAATCAGTATCCCCCGGTTTTCCATTTATTAATGATAAATAATCTGTACCAATATAGTTAAGTTCTAATTTCCCTAGTGTAGTAGTTTTAGAACTAGCTAAATCGTTTCCAATTACTTTTGTAGTAAAATAAGCATATGAAAAACCTATCATAAATGATATTAACGTTAGAACAAAAATAGATATATATATAACTTTATTTTTCATATTTATCAACCTATTTTAATTATAACAAAAAAATGTGTATGATACTAATAATTAATTAATTATATAATTTTCATTAATTAATTCAAAAAGCTCATTACTATTTTTAACACTCATGATTTTATTTTTTATTTCTTTACTATTTGGTAGTCCCTTTATATACCATAAAGCATGACTGCGGATTTCAAGTAAAGCAATTTTCTCATTTTTATCTTTAACTAAATACTCGAAATGTTTTTTTAACATATTAAGTTTTTCCTCATTAGTAACTAAACTAGGAATTTTACCTGATTCTAAGTATTCTATACATTCTTTAATTAACCAAGGGTTACCTAATATTCCTCTTCCAATCATAACAGCATCACATTGAGTTTCCTCAAGCATTTGTTTTGCTAAATAACAGCTTGTAACATCTCCATTACCAATAACTGGAATATTAACACTTTGCTTTACCTGTTTAATTATATTCCAATCAGATTTACCAGAATAACCTTGGGATCTAGTTCTTGCATGAATAGTAATTGCACTTGCTCCAGCACTTTCACAAGCTTTTGCAACCTCCACTGCGTTAATACTTTTCTCATCCCAGCCACTTCTTATTTTAACGGTTACAGGAACATCTACCGCCTTAACTACACTAG
>CAZIUX010000093.1:0-3451 GCA_964542795.1 uncultured Muribaculaceae bacterium | reverse complement strand
ACTGAGGATAATGTTGTATTAACTCATATCAATAATTGTGCTCACCCATATAATAATTTTGCAAATATAAGAACAACTGTTGATTCTGCTGGTCAAGTAAATATAGAAGTTCATAAATTATATACTGAACCACAAATCAATGAGATTAATTTAAAAGTAGATGAAATATTTAGTAAAATAGATGTTAGTTTAGATTTAGAAGATAAGATTAAATACGTTCATGATTATATAGTAAATAATACATCTTACGATATGGATAAAGTTAATGGCGAAAGTAAATACATGTCAAACACTGCTTACGGTGCTTTAATCCAAGGTCAAGCAATTTGTAGTGGATATGCCGATGCAATGGCAATATTCTTAACAAAATTAAATGTTCCAAATTATAAAATCGCAAGCGAAACACATGTTTGGAATGCAATATTTATTGATAATAATTGGTATCATCTTGATGCAACATGGGATGATCAGATTGATACTTTAGGCAAAGAAAAACTAACTCATAAATTTTTCATAATAAATACGGAAAATTTAAAAAAATATGCTACGACTGATCACAATTTTGATATGACTGTTTATCAAGAGTTTCGATATAATTAGTTATTTCATTTATTGTTTTAGTAAAATTATTTAAATCAGAATTAAACCACTTAACATTTAATTTATTATTAAACCAGGTATATTGTCTTTTGATATAATGTCTGGTATTTTTTTTTATTAAATTAACTGCATCTTCAAAAGATATTTCACCTTTAAAATATTTATATAATTCTTTATAACCAATTGCAGTATTTATTGCTTGAGTAAAAATATTCTTATCATATAAATCTTTTGCTTCTTCAATAAGACCTGAAGCAATCATTTCATCAACTCTGTCTTCTACTTTCTTATATAGTGTTTTACGATCAATAGTAAGACCAATAAATATGGTATCATATAATAATTCATTCGAAATATATGACTTTCCTTCACGATTTAATATACTAATTAAACGACGTCTATTATTCACATGAACATCTACATCTGGACTTTGTTTATTAACCATTTCTTTTAATTCTAAATTAGTAATATTTTCATAATTATTCTTACTTATAAATTCCTTAAATTCATAGTTATATAATGCTGCTTTAAGATAAAATCCTGTACCACCAACAATAATAATATTTCTATCTTTGTTTTTATTAATTAAATCTCTTAAATCTCTTTGATAATCAAAAACAGTATAATTATCATTAACCGATTTTATATCAAATAAATAATGAGGAATACCCTCTTTTTCTTCCTCTTTAATTTTAGCTGTCCCAATATTCATTTCTTTATATACTTGCATAGCATCACAATTTACAACAATACCATTATATTTTTTTGCAAGTAAAATTGATAATTTAGTTTTGCCAATTCCTGTTGGACCAACAATGGCTATAATCATTTTACACCTCAAATAATCTTAAAAATACTTCGTTAAAAAAGTCTATCATAAAATAGATAATTAATAAACTAGTAATTAAAAAAGGTCCATATGGAATTTCTTTTACTTTTTTATATAATAAAACCATCACGGCAATTGGAAATGCAAGAAAAGATGCCACAAATATACAAGCTAGACCTAATTTAAAACCTAATACAAAACCAATTAATAAAGATAGTTTTATATCTCCTCCACCTAATGACTCTCTTTTAAAAACTTTATCTCCAAAAATTTTAATTAGATAAAAGACAATAAATAAGCCCAAGGCCGATAATGATGAATATAATGTATTTAATAAACCTTTATCAACTATACTCAAGACAAGTAAAGATAATCCACCAAAAAAAAGTACTTCATCTAAAATAATATATTCCTTAAAGTCTGTTAAATAAATTATTACTAAAATTGATGAAATAACTAATGAATTTAAAAACTCAAAAGAAAAACCAAACTTATAATAACTAAAACAAAAAAGGATACCTGTTAATAATTCAAATAAAGGATAAATTATAGATATTTTTTGTTTACAGTGAAAGCACTTTCCTCTAAGAAATATAAAAGAAAAAACAGGTATTAATTCATACCATTTTAATCGATTTTTACAATTTGGACAATGTGAAGGTGGATATACAATTGATTTATTTTCTAATAACCTTAATCCAACAACATTGTAAAAAGATCCCAGTGAGATACCACTTATAAATAGTAAAATGTAAATAAACATATTAAACTCCTATTTCTCCATATAGAGAGAACATTGGTATTATAACAGAAATAATGATAGTTCCAACTGAAATAGCTAAACCTACTATCATAACTGGCTCTATAAAACTTTTTAATGTTCCAATAATATTACGATGTTCTTGTTGATAGAACACACTAACTTTTTCCATCATTGCAGGTAATTCACCGGTAGACTCACCAGTTACAATCATATAATATGCAACTTCAGGAATTGCCCAGTGATCTTTAAATGATTCGGAAATTTTTTCTCCTTTTGCAATATTACTTATGGTTTTGTACATGATTTTACGATATATTTCATTATTAGTAATTTGACTTAAGATATCCATACTATCTGTAATAAATACGTTGTTTCTAAGCAGTGACGCAAATGTTTTAGTAAAAATAGTTAACTCGTTATAGATTACAACTTTACTTACGACAGGAGTCTTCATTAAAATTGTTTGAATCATTGCTCTAAATGATTTTATCTTTTTATAAGAGAATATAAATAATATTACTGCTAATACTAATCCTAATACTAATTTTGCTATATTGGCTTGTAAAAAATCACTAACCATAATTACATAGACTGTAATACCAGTTACTTTAGCACCTATTTGATCATAGATAGCAGTAAATTTAGGGATAATGTAAAGAACAATGAAAACAATTACACCACCAGCAAATAATGAAATAATGGCAGGATATGTCATAGCAGAAATCATTGCTTTCTTTGTTTTATCCATTTCAGTATAGTAATTTACCATTTCATCTAAAGTTTCTTCTAATTCTCCAGTTGCTTCAGCGGCCTTTAACATATTTATAAGTAAAGGAGGAAAAACTCCTTTTTGTTTCTTCATTGCTTCACTAAAAGAATTACCCATTGTTAATTCATAAATTAATGATTCAAATAATTTCTTTTCAGATCCTTTTTTACCTAATTGTTTAGATAATATTTTAACTGAATCAGCTAAAGGAATACCTGATTTAATATAAGTAGATAATTGTGTTAGCCAAAATATTAAATCTTTAGTTTTTAGTTTAACTCCAACAAATGACGATCTTCCATGAACAAATTGAATAAATTTAGAAGTGTCAATCTTATATACTATAAATCCTTCATTAAGTAAATAAGACATTACATCTAATTTAGATAATGCACTCATATAACCAACTTTAATTTTTCCATTTTGATCTTTTACTTTATATCTATAAGTTAATTCAGCTCCAGAACGTTTACCAGTTTTTGTTTTATCC
>CAZIUX010000092.1:0-3464 GCA_964542795.1 uncultured Muribaculaceae bacterium | reverse complement strand
AATTAATTATGATATAATATTATAAATTGAAAGAAGGAATATTTATGGAAGAATATTCGAAAAAATTTAACGATCTTTTACAAGATCAAGACAGGTATGGTTGTATAAAATATGCTGAAGATTTAGTTAAGTCAAAGAAAGTAAGCATTCCTGATTTGTATGAAAAAATACTTGGCCCTGCCATGATAGTAGTTGGTGAAAAAGTACTAGATAATGAGCTAAAGATCTGGCAAGAACACATTTATGCTTCGATTGTAAGAAGCGTGGTTGAAAATTGTTATACATATGTTATTGATGAAATTAAAAAAATTAGTAATCCTAAAAAAGTCATTGTTATATGTCCTCGCGATGAATACCATGAAATAGGGCCAAGAATGGTCGCGGATTTTTTTGTTTTATTAGGTCATGATGTAACATATATTGGTGGGAATACCCCCAAAGAAGATTTTGTGTTAGCAATTAAAAATATTAAACCTGATGTCGTTGCTATTAGTGTAAGTAATAACTATAATGTAATTGCCGCGAAAGACACGATCGAATTAATAAAAACTATTGTGTCAGATTTCAAAATTATTGTTGGTGGAAGTGCTTTTGAACTTGATAAAAGTTTGTATAAACAAATTAATGCCGACTATCAAGCAAAAACATTTGATGATATAAAAAGAATCGGAAGTGAATTATAATGCTTTCATTTAATATAGCAAAAAGATTCTTATTTGCTAATAAGGGGCAAACTTTGTTAATTGCCTTGGGAATTGCTATTGGTGTATCAGTACAAATTTTTATTGGTTCATTAATATCTGGTTTACAAACAAGTTTAATTGACAAAACAGTCGGAAGTTCTTCCCATATTACCATATCAGATAAAGAAAAAGGAAATACCATTGATGATTGGTATGATTTAGATCAAGAAGTAAGAAAAAATGATAAAATTAAATACGTTTCATCAGGACTTGATTACAGTGCATTTATTAATAAAAATGAAAAACAATACTCTATTCTACTTAGGGGTTTTAAACTAAACGATGCCAATAAAATTTATAAAATTAAAGACAATTTAGTTGAGGGTAAAATTCCTGAAAAAGATAGTGAAATAATTATTGGAATTAACTTAAAAAAAGACGCTAATATCAAATTGAATGAAGAAATTAGTATTCTTACACCAACAAAAAAATCATTTAAAGTTAAAGTAGTAGGTTTTTTTGATTTAAAAGTAAGTTCTCTAAATAGTTTATGGGCAATTTCCAATTTAGAAACAGTCCAAAAAATAGCCGGAAAAGAAAATGTTATTTCATCTATAGAAATACAAGTATTAGATGTCTTTGAAGCAGATGCAATAGCAAGTAATATAGATTTAAAAAATGGTAATTTAAAAATTACTAACTGGAAAGATGAAAATGAATCTTTACTATCAGGTTTAAACGGACAAAGCATTTCTTCATTGATGATTCAAGTATTTGTTTTAATTTCTGTTATTCTAGGTATTGCTTCTGTACTTATAATTACTGTTGTTCAAAAATCTAAACAGATTGGTATTTTAAAAGCAATGGGAATTAAAGATCGAACTTCTAGTATGATTTTCCTAGCTCAGGGACTAATTCTCGGTATTATCGGAGCAACACTTGGAGCACTTTTAGGTTTAGGACTTGCATTTTCATTTACGAAGTTTGCTATAAATCCAGATGGAACTCCAGTAATAGCCCTTCTTATTGATTTTAAATTCATTGTTACATCTTGGCTAATAGCCGTTATCTCATCAATACTTGCATCATTTATTCCATCAAGAAAATCGTCAAAACTAAGTCCAATGGAGGTGATTAAAAATGCCTAATAATACTATAATAAAATTGAATAAGATTAATAAAATTTATGGAACAGAAGTTAAAAGACAAGTTTTATTTGATGTCAATTTAGAAATTGAAACAGGTGAATTCGTCTCAATTATTGGTCAAAGCGGAAGTGGTAAAAGTACTCTTTTAAATATATTAGGTACACTAGACAGTGCCACTAGTGGTGAAGTCATTATTAATGGAATTAATTCAGAAAAAATGACTAAAGATGAACTTGCAAATTTAAGAAATGAAACGATTGGATTTATATTTCAATTTCATTATCTTCTTCCTGAATTTAACGCGATTGAAAATATTTTAATGCCTTATCAAATACTAAATAAAAAAATTGATAAAAAAGCTAAGGCAAGAGCACAAGAATTATTGGAATTAGTTGGTTTAAAAGAATATACAAATTATAAGATTAATATGATGTCAGGTGGACAACAACAAAGAGTTGCTATAGCAAGAGCACTCATGAATAATCCGAAAATTATTCTTGCCGATGAACCAACTGGTGCCTTGGATACAAATGGTACTGAAACTATATATAATTTATTAAGAGAAATTAATGAAAAATTTAATACCACATTCTTAATAATTACTCATGATAGAAAAATAGCCGAAAAAGCAGATCGAATTATTGAAATTAGTGATGGCAAAATTGAACTTGATTTATGTAGAGTAAAATATTAAGATGTAAACAGTTATTTATGATTTTTATAAAATACACTTTCGAAAGGATGTGTATTTTTTGTAAAACAATTGAATTCCTTATTAATAATAATTAACCTTTTATTTACAAAATAAAACCCTAGTTAAGTATTATACTCAAACTAGGGTTATAATATTTTTTTATGTCTTATTTATATTAACCTAATATTGTAAAGACAATTCCACATATAATTAATAAAAATGGAAATACCTTCATGAATGGATATGTATAGCAAGTTTTCTTTTTACCATCTACTGTCATTTTATATAATTCAACATAAGGAACTGGCGATCTTTTATACCATCCTTTTATTTCTACTTCCTTATTAATATATTTTTTAGCTTTAAATAATCCAAAGAAGAAGTTCATAATAGATATAGGTTGTTTATAATCAATAAATATAATACCTGTTTCATCTCTTAAAACAAAGTCTTCTGAAAAGATATATCCAGGAGTACCTCTTCCAATAAATGTTCCTTTTAACACACATGGAATTGATGTTACATTAGATACTTTAACTTCTCCTAATAAATTAGAAACAGTCGTTTCTGAGTATCCAGAATTTTTGTATGATTTTCCAAGTCTTATATAATATGCAACTGCAAGAAATAATAAACCTACTCCAACCACTCTAAAATTAGGTGTATTATTAATCATACTTATTCCGAATAATAATGCAGTAAATATAAATATAATACCTGGGCAAAATTGAATTAATAATTCAATTGCAAAATCATCAACATATGATTCGGGTTTAGCTTCATCAAATACTACATATGGGCTTTGATTAAATTGTGCCGCATATTTAGAAATTGCATTAAGTCTTTTAGATATTCTAGGATGAGTTGAATTTAGTTCATACCATGTTGCCCAAGGATTCCATAATTCCCAACGTGCAGCTTTTTTAACATTATTAATAT
>CAZIUX010000091.1:2782-3494 GCA_964542795.1 uncultured Muribaculaceae bacterium | reverse complement strand
GATTTGGTGGTATCGATCATATACTATCAACTAATGAAAATATTAAGATCTTAGTTTTAGATACCGAAGTATATTCTAATACTGGTGGTCAAGCAAGTAAGTCTAGTGGATTTGGTCAAGTTGCACAGTTTGCAGCTCTAGGTAAAAAGACAAGTAAAAAAGACCTTTTCAGAATTGCTATGACCTATCCAAATGTTTATGTTGCAAGTATTAATTTAGGCGCTAATTTAATGCAAACTATTAATGCATTTAAAGAAGCAGAATCTCACCAAGGGCCAGCCTTAATAATAGCTTATTCACCATGTTTAGAACACGGAATTAAGGGTGGATTAATGTATGGAACAGATACTCAAAAATTAGCTGTTCAAGTCGGATATTCACTTCTAATGAGGTATAATCCGGTAGAAGATAAACTATTCATGGATTCTGCTAAACCAAATTTTGAAAAGTATGAAGATTTCTTAGATAATGAAGTTAGATATCGTTCCTTAAAACAAAAAAATGAAACACTAGCCCATGAGTTATTTATCTTAAATAAAGAATCAGCTGAGAAACGATATAACTATTATTTAGAATTATCCAAGAAAGAAAAGAATTCGTAAGAATTCTTTTTATTTGACATTATATGTAAGTTGTTCTAGAATAGCAACCTTAAGAAGGGGAAATGGAATTTGAAAAAATTATTGATAATAGCTGGGGGAGCCATTTTAAT
>CAZIUX010000091.1:0-2735 GCA_964542795.1 uncultured Muribaculaceae bacterium | reverse complement strand
GTCGAATAGTCTATGGCAGTGGAGAAAGCATGTTGCCAACATATCCAAATAAAGCCTTACTATTTTGTATTAAAACAAATGATTACAAAAAAGGCGACATAGTATTCTACCAAATAGACAAAATAAATGTTATCCACAGAATAGTTGATATCAAAGATGATGGAATAATAAAACAATATAAACTTAAAGGTGATAATAATACCTATGCAGATGGTTACCTAATAACAAGTACAAATATTAAATGCAAAGTAATTTAAAAACAAAATAAAACAGTATCAAATTATGATACTGTTTTATTTTGTTATTTATTAATTGTTATTAAATCTTCTTCCTTGACCATTACCTAATTTTTGACCAAAGTGTATATTATACTTTTTACCAATTTTTTTTGAACCAGATCCATCACAATTTTCTAATTCTGATTTTATTTCTTTTGCTAATGATTCTTCAAGTTCTCCATCTTTAACCATTTGGTTAATTACTTGTATTTTGTTTTCTAGTGTATTATTTGGGTTATTAGGAGTTTTTGCATCTTCAGCATTTACAGATGTTATAGTAAGGGCAATTAACAAAAGACCTGCAGCTAATAAATATATTTTTTTCATATTATTGCCTCCTTTCTGTATCTAGAATAATAATTGAATGTGATACAAATATGATAAATTAAAACTTTATCCAAAATTTTGTATATTCTTTTATTTTACTTTCTACGCCGTATTCTATATTGTGCTTTTCAAGAATACTTTTTACTATATATAAACCTAATCCATTAGCTGTTTTATTATTGTGAGTTGTATAAAATTTATTGAATATTTGACTTTTGTCTTTTATTCCTTCACCGTGATCAGTTATTTCTAAAATGTTTTTGTCTATTTTAATGATTATGGTTGAATCTTTTCCAACATGATTAATCGCATTTATTATTAAATTATAAATAACTTGTTCAATTTTATCTTTATCGACATCAGCGTACAATTCTTGTGTACTTATATCCATGACTATTCCTTTATCTTCAATAATTTTTTCTAATCTTTTAATGACTTTTTTTACGATGAGCGAAATATCAACCATTGATTTATTTAAGTACATATTTGCTTCAAGTTTAGAAGTTTCAAGTATGCTATTAATCATGCTATTTAAATTATCTACTTCATCAATCATTTTATTTAATTTTTGATCACGATTTATCTTTTTATCTTTTACATCTCTTATTACTTCAGCATATCCTTTTATTACTGTTAAAGGAGTTTTTAAATCATGACTAACATTAGATACAATTTCTTTTTGCAATTTATCTTTTTCTTTTAATTTTTTTGTAGTTTCATTTAAAGTAATAGATAGTTCTTTTAATTCTAAGTATTCATTCTCGCTAAAATTAATATCAAAATTTCCTTTACCTAGTTCTTTAGCCCTATCATTTATATTTTTGATTGGATTTGATAATCTTTTTGCTAGCCTGATTGCAATTATTATTGAAAAAAATACTGATATTATTGTTACATAAATTAATTGCCTACTAATAATAGATATTGATGATTCAATCGGATCTAGTCTTGAGATTAAAAGAATAAAATAATCACCCTTATCTTTACCATAAAAATTATAATTATAATCTAATCTAGATATTTTTATATCACGATCAATTGATTCAAAATTTGATGTTGTTATTACACTAATAATTTCTTTTTCAATTCCCCGAGGCAATAAATTAGCGGATTCAAAGACTAATTTTTTTTCTTTATTATAAATATATATATGTGAATCATAAGTAGATGCGATTGACTCAATTTTACTTTGGTTATTCACATCTTTAATTTGATTAAATGCTTTTTTTATATCGTTTTTTCTAAATACAATATAACTATTTTTTAATAAAAATATTTGAAAAAAACATATAATTAGTACAAAGATAAATATTAAAAATATAAAATTTCTAATTAATTTATTATTTAAATTATCCTTCAAATCGATAACCTTCTCCCCGTATTGTAATTATCTTATTACCATATTTACCAATTTTTTTTCTAATCATTTTGACATGTGTATCTATAGTTCGATCTATTCCAATAAAATCTTGTCCCCAAACATTATCTAAAATTGTTTCTCGATTTAATAAAATATTTTTGTTTTGAACAAAGAAAAATAATAGTTCATATTCTTTCGTTGTTAGGGAAATTTCTTGACTATCAATATAAACTTTTTTTGCTTGGTTATCAATTAAGATACCGAAAATTTTAACAATATTAGAACTTTTCTTTTTTTGCATAACTTTTAATCTTGCCATTAATTCTTTTGGACTAAACGGTTTTGTCATATAATCAATTGCTCCAGAAGCAAATCCTTCAAGTTTATCTTCAATTTCTCCTTTAGCAGATAACATTAAAATTGGTACATCTTTGATATTTAATATTTTTTTTGCTAAATCATAACCGGTTGTGTCCGGTAACATGATATCAAGAATAATTATGTCTGGATCAATATTATTTAGGATTTCAATAGTTGTTTTTCCATTATAAGCTTCATAAACAATATGGTTTTCTAAAGAAGCATATTCCTTAATTATATTTCTAATGTTAGTATCATCATCTATGACTAATAATTTCATAATTATCACCTAAAATAATTATAATATACATTAGTGATATGAGTGTGAAATAATTATATTAAAACACAAAAAAGGAACCGCCCCCTGAGGTCGGTTCCAAAGAATAAAAAGGGGTTGGCTAGTGTGATAC
>CAZIUX010000090.1:0-3557 GCA_964542795.1 uncultured Muribaculaceae bacterium | reverse complement strand
TTGAACAACGTGTTCCAGTTGAACAAAGTTCAAACGATCTTGATGTTGCTATTCAAGAAAGTTCAAAAAGAAAACAAGAATTAGAAGCTGTACTTGAAAGAAAGAAAAAAGCTTTAGCTGCTGCAATGAAAGATACTGAAAAGTATAAAGAATTAGTTGATTCTCAAGCAGCAGAAATAGCTCGTTTAGCTGAAGAAGCTAGAAAATTAGCTATCGCGAAGATGGAAAGTGATATTAATAAAATTAATCAAGAAATTGAAGCTAATGATGGAAAATATGAAGAATTAGTTATGCTTCAACAATCACTTGCTTCTAAAGCAAAACAAAACGAAGCAAATATAAGAAGATTGAATGATTCAATTATAAAAATGAGAGCTGAAAGCACAGATTTAGGACAAGCGTATTCAAGAGCTGCATAATATAATTTAACACACTTTACAGTGTGTTTTTTTGTTTTCATAAAGTCTAATGACAAAAATATAATAATTTGTTAAAATGTAATTAGAATATGAGGGTATTATGAATAATCAGATTAAAATTACATTTGAAAATAATAAGGAAGAATTTTATCCGGCGGGCACAAGCTTTTTTGAATTAAGTAAAAATTTTACTTTAAATAATAACAAATCTATAATTGCCGCTAAAATCGGAAATGTTTGCTACAGGCTTGATGACAAAGTTTATCAAGATTCTAAAGTGAAATTTATTGATAATTCAGATTTAGAGGGACATTCTATTTATAAATCAGGATTGAAATTTGTTTTATATGTTGCAATTAAAGAACTATATGGAGATAAAGCAGAGATTGTTTTTTATAATTCAATTGACAAGGGAATATATACCAAAATAATTTGTGAAGAGCAAGTTAGTGAGGAATTTATCAGTAAAATTGATAACAAAATGAAAGAACTTATTAATTTAGATTTACCAATTGTAAAACATTTAGTTAGAAATTCTGATGCAATAGATTACTTAAATTCAAATAATGAACAAGAAAAAGCAAAAAATGTTGCAAATACAACTAATGTTATAGTAAATTTTTATAAACTAAAATCATATTATAATTATTTTTATACTAATATGCCATCTTCAACCGGAGTGTTAAAAGATTTTGAACTTACTTTTATTGATAATAATCACTTGGTATTAAGATATCCAACTCCAAGGAGTAATGGCATTATTCCAGAATATAAACATTATGATAAAACATTAAATTCATTTGAAACATATCGTGAATGGTTGACTAAAATTAATGTTCCTTATGTAAGTGATTTAAATAAAATAGTGGCAGAATGTAAAATTAAAGATTTTATATTAATGAATTACATTATTTCTGAAAATTACTTTTATAATGTGGCAGAAAAGATCGCATTAAAGAATGAAAAAACTAAAGTTAAGACCATCTTTGTTGCAGGCCCTTCGAGTTCAGGTAAGACAACAAGTGCAAAAAAAATTGCAGTACAGATAAAAGCATTCGGAATGAATCCTTTAATTATCTCAGCTGATGATTTTTACAAAGAAAGAGATGATTCGCCGAAACTTCCTGATGGGAGATATGATTTTGAATCAATTGATGCTTTAGATTTAGAGTTAATGGCGGATAAAATTCAAAAATTAATAAATTATGAAGAGGTATCGTTACCAACATTTAATTTTTTTACTGGGAAAAAAGAATATAAAAATGAATCGGTCAAATTAAGGGAAGACAATGTCATAATACTTGAAGGACTTCATTGTATGAACAATAGAATAACTGATATGTTACCCAAAGAAAACCAATTTAAAATATATATTAGTCCATTTACTGGATTAAATATTGATCGTCACAATTATATTTCTTCTGTAGACTTAAGATTAATTAGAAGAATGGTACGAGATAATGTTTACCGCGGATATCCGGTTGAAAAAACCATTGAAATGTGGCAAACTGTAAGAGAGGGCGAAGAAAAATACGTATTTCCATATCAAGATCAAGCTGATGAAATATTAAATACCGCACTTATCTATGAAATAGGAGTATTAAGAGTATTTGCAGAACCTTTATTAAGTTCAGTTCCAGTATCTTCTATATATTACCAGGAAGCTAGAAGATTACTTGGATTTTTAAGAGGCTTTTTTCCAATAAACCCTGAATATGTATCAAGAGATACAATATTAAGAGAATTTATTGGAGATAGTATATTCAATTAGAAAGAAAGGAAAAAGAAAAATGAAAAAAGTAGCAATTAATGGATTCGGAAGAATAGGAAGATTAGCATTTAGAGAACTAGCTAATAGAGAGGATTACAAAGTAGTAGCAATTAATGATTTAAGTGATGCAGAATCTTTAGCATATTTACTTAAATATGACACTAACCATCGTAGTTGGAATGAAGAATTAATATCTCATGATTCTGAAAATTTAATCTATAATGGAGAAAAGGTTAGAATTTATGCAGAAAAAGATGCATCGGTTTTACCTTGGAGAGACTTGGATGTAGATGTAGTATTAGAATGCAGTGGACATTATACAGACTTAGAAAAAGCAAGTGCGCATATTACTGCTGGAGCAAAAAAAGTTTTAATCTCTGCACCTGCAAAGGGCGACTTAAAGACAGTAGTTTATGGAGTCAATGATGAAATATTAGATGGTTCTGAAACTGTCGTATCTGCAGCAAGTTGTACTACCAATTGCTTAGCACCTGTGCTAAAGGTTATCGATGATAATATTGGAATAGTAAAAGGTTTTATGACTACTGTTCACGCATATACTAACGATCAAGAAACATTGGATGTTCCTCACAAAAAAGGCATTAATTCAAGAAGAGGAAGAGCAGCAGCAATGAATATTGTTCCATCATCAACAGGTGCAGCAAGTGCAATTGGACTTGTAATTCCAGGACTAAAAGGAAAATTTGACGGAAATGCATTTAGAGTACCGGTAAGTGACGGGTCAGTTATCGATGTTACAATGGAATTAAAGAGAAATACTTCCGTAGAAGAATTAAATGAATTATTTAGATCTAATCAATCTGATGCCCTAAAATTTACAATGGATCCAGTAGTGTCAACTGATATCTTAGGAAAAAGAGTTGGGGCGTTAGTTGATGGACAATTAACAACAGTGTTGGAATGTGACGGCAAACAATTAGTTAAAGTTGTTGCTTGGTATGATAATGAAATGGGATATACAGCACAAATGATTAGAACTTTTGATAAATTAATGAAAAGTGAGTAATATGAAAAAGAAAGTTATTAACAAAGTTTCTAAAAAAAGTAAGAAAAAAGATTTATTAGAATATGTACCATATGTATTATTAGGATTATTAGTACTGTGTCTAGGTATTTATTATTTTGTTAATCAAAAAAAAGACTTTCCTTTAATTAAAGAAACAGATAAAATTGTTACTAATTTAGACGAACCATTAAGTGAAAATTCTGTTTGGTGTGGTACATTCCCTTTAGTTTGGAATGAACTAAAAGAAAATTTTAATGGTAATAAAAATATTGAATTTACAGATGGCAATTCTTTTGAAGTAAATAATTTAAACAAATCTTATTTCAATAAAAATTACTTA
>CAZIUX010000089.1:2345-3662 GCA_964542795.1 uncultured Muribaculaceae bacterium | reverse complement strand
TAGTTCGAAGACCTAATGCTATACTTCTTGCTTTTTTGCTCTCTTCAACTTCTATTTTTATATTCTCAAGTTTTTTTGCATTCTTATCTAATCTTGAAATTAAAATAGGTGAAGAGTTTAATGTTTCTTCTAATAATGATAATATTAGTTCATCAATAATAAATAATAGATTAGTTATAAAAGAGGATAAAAATGATTGGTTTAAACGTAGCAAATACAAATTAATTGTTACTATACCAAAAAATCATGAATTTAGCAGTGTTTTAATTAATTCTGGTGCTGGTAATATTTCAATTGAAGAAATTTCTTCAAAAAAAGCAAAATTTGATTTAGGTGCTGGAAAAGTTAAAATTAATAATTTATTAATTAGTGAACAAGCCGATATTGATGGAGGAGTAGGAGAGGTAGATATCTTGAATGGTAGCTTACATAATCTTACTTTCGATTTAGGTGTTGGTCAAAGTGATTTAAACTTCTCTTTATCTGGTCGATCATTTATTGATCTTGGTATTGGTGAAGTTAATATAAATATAGTTGACTCAATTGATAATTATAAAACAAATATTGAAAAAGGTATTGGTAGAATTACTGTTGATGGTGTATCAGTTAAAAACAATCATGAATTTGGCTCAGGACCTAATTATATTGGTATTAAAGGCGGTATTGGATCATTTAACCTTAACTTCGTATAATGAAAATTATGTTAACTAATTATATATAAAGTTTTTAATAAGCCTATTTTAGGCACTTCTCTTCTTAATAATAAAAGCATTAGTAAAATCTAATGCTTTTATTATGGATATTAATTAATAATTTTCTGGAATTCTATAGATATATGCCTTATCTAAATTTTCATCTTTTTTACTTATTTGAATTCTTTTATGTATTTTAGTTTCTAATTCATTTATAGCTAATGAATATTCAGTTATTGTATCTCCATCAAATTCATCAACAACTAAGATTAAATTATTTAACATATTTAATTGATCATTAGTTATGTATGCAAACCTAATCTTAATTAAAAATATTCTGTTTGATGTTAAACCAACACAACATATAGTAATAGAAGTGGATAGTTCATCATCATTATTTTTTGATTTAGATAACATTACAAGTTCTTTTTCATCATAATCAGTAAGCATACTTATAATTATATTTAATTTAGAGTATAGTAAATCTAATTTTTTTTCTTTAAAAAATGTTGTAATTTCATTATCGATAAGTAAGTGTTTTTTATCCATGACTACTCTTCTTCCTTCTTAAATTTATTTGTGCTTCATATCATATAATAAAAAACTAATTAAATCAATCTATAAA
>CAZIUX010000089.1:0-2335 GCA_964542795.1 uncultured Muribaculaceae bacterium | reverse complement strand
TCTATCTTGGTGAAGAATGTTTAGGAAGTGGAATAATTAAATCAATCTATAAAATGACTTCTTGGGTGAAATTCTTGATAATCATTCTTTATTCTATCTTTAGCAATATGTGTATATATCTCTGTAGTTGATATATCATCATGTCCTAATAGTTCTTGAATTATTCTTAAATCAGCTCCATTACTAAGTAGATGAGTAGCAAATGAGTGTCTTAAAGTATGTGGAGATACTGACTTCTTAATCCCTTTTTTTAATACTTCAGTTTTCAATATTTTAAATACTCCTTGACGAGTTATTCTATTTCCTCTATAGCTTAAAAATATATAATTATTAGCTTCTTTTTTAACAAAATGACTACGATATTCATTAATGTATATTTTTAAATACTCCATAGCTATCTCGCCAATTGGTATAATTCTTTCCTTCTTCCCCTTCCCCGTTACTCTAACAAAATCATTTTCAAGATCCAGATTAACAAATTCCAAATTAATTAATTCACTAATTCTTAGACCAGTTGCATATAATAATTCTAAAATCGCTTTATTTCTATACTCATTTGGAGTATTTAAATCCATGTCTAGTAGCTGGTTAATTTCTTCGATTGATAATGTATCAGGAAGAGATTTCTCTTTTTTAGGTGAGTCTATGCCACTCATAGGATTATTATTTAAATAATTATTCCTGACTAGAAATTTAAAAAATGTTCTTAATGAGGAAATATGTCTACTAATACTTTTGGGATTCAATCCTTCTGTATTTAGAAATTTTAAATACGCTTCTATATCACTGGTATTTAAATCACTTATCATTCTATTATTAAGATAATTAATTAATCTTTTTAAATCTTCTTTATAAGACTCTACTGTATCATTAGTAAGTCCTTTTTCCATTATTAAGTAATTAACAAACAATTTTTTATACTCTTCATTACTCACGATTACCACCTAAAATAATTATATCATGGTATAATTATTTTAGGTGATTATATGGAAAATCTTGCACATGTTTTAAGACCTAATAAATTAATTGATGTCATTGGTCAAGAACATTTAATCGGGAATAATAAAGTAATTAGTAATTTAGTAAAAAACAAAAGAATGTTTTCAATAATTTTTTATGGCAAACCGGGAACAGGAAAAAATTCCATTGCTAATGCTATAATTAATGAATTAAAACTTCCTTATCGTGAATTAAATGCCGTTATTAATAATAAAAAAGATTTTGATATAGTTGTTGAGGAAGCTAAATTACATGGAAATATGATTGTTGTTATGGATGAAATCCATCGCTTAAATAAAGATAAGCAGGATTTATTACTTCCATATATTGAAAGCGGTTTAATTACTTTAATTGGATTAACTACAGCTAATCCTTATCATAAAATTAATCCCGCGATTAGAAGTCGTTGCCAAATATTTAAACTGAATGATTTAACAACGGAAGATATTATAAAAGGACTTAAAAAAGCGATTAAAACCTTGTCTGATATTAAAATAGATCTTCAAACAATTAAGTATATAGCAGAATTATCTAATGGAGATTTAAGAAGTGCGATTACTCTACTCGATGTTGCTTACAGTGCAAGAAATAATGATACAATAGACATTGAATTAATTAAAACAATTAACTCAAAGCCAGTATTCTTTCATGATAAAAATGAAAGTGGTCATTATGATGTTTTAAGTGCATTCCAAAAATCTATAAGAGGCAGTGATGTTGATGCTTCTCTACACTACTTAGCTAGATTAATTGAAGTTGAAGACTTGGATAGTATTTATAGAAGAATGAGCGTTATTGCTTATGAAGATATTGGACTTGCTAATCCAGGAATGGGTCCTAAAGTACATGCCGCTATTGAACTATCTGAGATGATAGGTCTTCCAGAAGCAAGAATAATCTTAGCTAGTGTTGTAATAGAACTTGCCCTATCTCCAAAGAGCAATAGTGCTGAACTAGCCATAGATCAAGCTTTAAACGATGTTAGAATAGGTAATGTTGGTAATGTGCCTGAACACATTAAAAATGGTAGCCCAAATTATAAATACCCTCATGTTTATCCAAAATATTATGTTAATCAACAGTATTTACCGGACAAACTATTAAATCGAAAATATTATCAACCAAAAAATAATAAATATGAATTAAATTTAAAACAAATTAATGAGGAAATGAAAAAAGATTAGTTTATAATTTCTTTTATTTTGTTATTTGATTTTTTACATAATTAAATCCAAATAATAATTTTTTGTATTTCTATTATGATTAAATAGTACTGAAAATATTAAAAAATCAATGATTAAGAATATCATTGATTACAAAACTAGCACACAATAAT
>CAZIUX010000088.1:0-3736 GCA_964542795.1 uncultured Muribaculaceae bacterium | reverse complement strand
GAACTGTCGAAGAAAAAGAAAAAATATTAAATGAATATTTTATTTATTATAAATTATTAAAGCAAATAAGTATTGAGTATATAATATTGATTTAAGATTATTAAAAACTTGGAGAAAGAAATATCAAGCAGATGGAATCAATGGTTTAGTTTTTAAAACTGGGAAACATGATAGTTCTATTCGTGGAAGATATAGTAGAAATACATCGGAAGTAGATAAAATAAAATATGAGTTATTACAAAAATAAATTGAGTTAATTGTAATCAAGTAATGAAAGATGGCTGTGGTCCCATTGCCAATAGAGAAATTTTAATAAATTTAAATACGGCCAAATAATATTGTTCGAAAAAATGCGTCTAAAAACTTGACATAAATCCAAAATGTATAATTAATAAGTGAATTATTATTCAATTTTGATTACGAATATTGTATAATGATCATATCATATATGTTATAAAGAAGGTGGTTTTTAAAATGGATAACCAAAAAATTGGACAGTATATTAAACAAAAAAGGAAAGAAAAAAAATTAACTCAACAACAATTTGGTGATCTTGTTGGTGTAAGTTTTAAAGCAGTATCAAAATGGGAATGTGGAAATTCGATTCCAGATATTTCAATTTTAAAAAAAGTATGTGAAGTATTAGAAATATCTATAGAAGAATTACTAGATGGAAGTGATAAAGAAAATTTATTGGAATCAAACAACAAACAAAAAACATTCTTAATAATTTCAATATTAGTAACTCTTATTATATTAATTTCAATTATACTAACAATTATTTTTTACTCACCTACTAAAAATAAAGACAAAGATTTTAGTAATAGTTTTGATTGTACATTAATAAAAACATATAATATTGATAATATAAATTCAAGTAATGATTCTAATTACTTATATATTACATTTAAAGAATATCAAGTAGAAGGTGTTTATACAATAAAATTACCTAAAACAATCTCTAAAGATTTAGAAATCGGTAAAAACTATGAATTTACTTTTAATACTTATAAGGAATATGTATCAGCTACTCCTGCTGAAATATTTGATAAATCAGAATTAATTAATATTGAATATTCTGATAAAGTTGGAATTGAACAAAAAAACGAATTTAACTGCAAATAGAACATATTTCTACTTAAAAGAGAGTTTTTTCTACTACCTGTGGGTAGTTTTTTTTAATATAAAATGTAAAATGTAGTTATAAGTACTTATAATATTTTTTGAAAATGGAGGAATAAAATATGAATTTAAAAAAATTATTTATATTTTCTGCAATTTGCACACTGGCATTTGCTACAAACGTATCTGCTGATACCAAAAAAAATTGTGAAAATTATACAGCAGAAGAATATAACTATATTGTTAAAAACACAGACCCTGTCGATTTAGACACCACTTGTTCAAATGGAACATTATATACAGATGAATATTTACTTCAACTAGAAAATGAATTAGACAAATCTTTAATAAATAGTTCAGTTCAACCAAGATATTATGTAAACAAATTATCAGTTACCAACTATAGACAAGACAACGGTTACTATTGTGGTCCAGCCAATGTTAAACAAGTAGTTCAATATTTAAATGGTTCTTCTGCAAGTCAATCTACTTATGCAAGTTATATGGGAACTAACTCTACCGATGGTACTTATGTATATGCTATTAGAAATGCTTTAAATAATTACACATCACAAAGTTATAGCTATGTACTAGGTTCAAATTATAATGCTTCAAGTTTTTCTACATTAGTAAAAAATAAAATAACTGCAAATAAACCTATTATCTTACATTCAAACACAGGTTCTTTATCAATGTATAATGGAACAAGTCTAGGTCATTATTTAACAGTTAATGGATATACATATACAGCATCTTTTGGTGGTAGCACTGGAATTGACAACATTTATTATGTTGATACTTGGTATGGTAGTTATGGTAATGGTAGTGTTTTAGGTGAACACATGGATACAGCAACAAATGTTTTTAATACTGTTAATTCATCAAGCAGATATATTATTCAATAATAAATATGAAAAAAATAAAATTCAATACAAAAAACATAATAATTATATGTTTCTTGATATTGTTGGTTGCTTTATCATTTGTTATTTTAAATAGAAATGATGAACCTAAATCAAATAATAACTTTGAAGATAATATATATGATTCTTCAAATGACAGTAATAAAAACGTTTCAAACAGTATCACTTTAGAAAATAGTAAATTAAATGAAAAATTAAAAAAATATTTATATAATACTTATGAAGTTTCTATTAATAAAATTAATAATAATTATATTTTTGGAGATGTTCACGATACATCTAAAAATAATGATTTATTTGTGACAAAATACATTTTTAAATATAATTTTATAAATGATGATTTTAAAATTTATGAATTTAATTCCAATTATAGAATATTAAATTATTTTATAATAAATGATACAATATACGCTGCATTAATTTTTAAAAATCCAGAAGATAATATAAGTTATAAATGGTCTATTGTTAAGTTTGAAAATAATTTAAAAAATGGAGAAATTTTAAAAGAGGGAACTATATTAGAGCCTATTTCTACTCCTGTATTTCATTTTTCTAATTCAAACAATACGTTATATGTTGTAGCAGTAAATGATACATTTACATCTGAAAATGATATTATAACTAGTAGAAAACAAGATTTAAATATTTATAAAATTGAAAATTCCTCAATTACTACACTTAAAAGTTATGCTGGTGATCTTATGAATCAAAAAGGAACTATGTTATGCAGTATATTTGAAGTTCAAATTTATGATGATCAATTACTAATTTGTACTACTGATTTCATAAATACTCAAGATATTAGAACAATAAATTTAAATACTAAAGAAGAAAACAAGATTTTTACAAATAATTTGCATGATGGTTGGATTATTACTAGTTTTCAAAGAAACGAACAAGGAATTTATGTTGGAAAAATTAATTCTTCAAACAGTCAAGCAGGGAAAACAATATTTTTAAACTTTGAAACTAATAAAATTCAAGAAACTGATTCTAGTGCTCTTTATGGAAGAACACCATTCATATCTAACAAAATGTTGTTTCATCATTTAGAGAAATGGAGTATTTACAATGTAAATGATAATAAATTTTATAATGTTCAAATATATGGAAAAGACAAAGACACATATATATATCCTACCTTTTATGTTTTAAATGAAAATACAATACTTTTAAAAGGCACTAATAATCATTTTTATAATGGAATATTAAAATTAAATTAAGGTTATCAATACAATGTGGATAACCTTTTTTAATATGTCGGCGTTTCAAAGCTGAATATTGCATCACTATATATATTGTTTTTTCTACAAGTATCATTAGTAGAATTATCTTCTATTGTATAAATTATATTATTTTATTCGATTTTTTCATTAAATAGGAAAGTTCTCCATTTAAGAATATAGGAAAAAGTTGTGTCAGATATATTTTACCATTTACAAGGTACTCAATTCGTAATATTGATTAAAAATATATAACACTTAATAATTTGATTAAATTTAAAATTACTTGAAATATAAGGAAATTGACTAGCAATAATTAATTTTATATGCAATATATTTTTCCACCTGAAGAGGACACGAAGTAATGTGTCCTCATTTTTTTGCTTGAAAACAAAAGGATTGAGAAGGATAGGCAGTTTAGTAAATCTGTTTTAGGTGGCGTTTAGGTGACATTTTTATTTAAAAAAG
>CAZIUX010000087.1:434-3737 GCA_964542795.1 uncultured Muribaculaceae bacterium | reverse complement strand
TCTCGCAGGATTTTAAGTCCTGTGCGTCTACCTATTCCGCCACTTGGGCAGGCACAATGTCTTAAAATTAATTAAGACTATTAGAGTATAACTTATTTTAATTTATTTGACAAGTAGTTTTAATTATTTTTTCTTTAAATAAATTCATGATATAATTAAGATAATATAGGTGATAATGTGAAAAATAAATTCTTTATTATTGTTTTATTTTTATTTATTATGATCAGCTTAATCAATATTAATCCTTCGAGAGCTGAGTCAATTAATTGTGATTCGTACAATGTTACATTATCTTTACTTGGAGAACTCGAAAACGAAATGTGGGATAATCCTAAAGAGATATCTGTAAATGCTTTTAATAATGCTGGTAATTGTTATGCTGAAATTCCTTTAGGGACATCAACAAGTTTTTATGTTTCATCTAGTGATAAACAATATAAAGCAACAGATTTGGTTTATAGTAATGGTGTTGTAGGAAATTCAATATTCAATCCTAACGGCCGTTTTTTATTAGTGACAAATATCACGTCTTCAATGAAAATAACTGCCAATATTCCTGGTAATTCTTTTGCTTGGGTTACAAATTATAATCTTACTGTAGAAATTAAAAATACTAGTCAAGGATTAAAAACATTTAATGGTAGTACAACTGTAGGTGCTATAACGCTAAAACTCGGAAATCAGTACTTTAAAAATTCCAACAATAAAGACGTGATTTTGAATGCGAATGATTTTACTTGTATCGATATAAATGGAGTAGTAATTGATAAAGAATATTCTGTCGGAAATCATTCCCTTAGTATTAACCGCGCCACTGGCGATGTATTTTGTAATGCTGACTTAATAGATAATGCTACTTCTTATATAAGATTTAGACTAACTAATGGTAAATTTATTTTGGATAATGGTTTAGGAATTAAGCAAGAAGAAATTGGGCTTGAAGTAATAAATGAAAATCAACCCGAAATTGAAATTGAAATAGAACTTGATGCTATAGAAGAAGATGAACTAGATCCTGATAATGGATCAGTTGTTTGTCAAGAAGGCTCAAAGATCAGTTATAAAAATCGCAAATTAAGCTTTGAAGAAATAAAACCAAATGATAATTGTACAATAATTGTGGATGAAATAAATGAAGAAAATACCTGTTTTAGTGGCAGTAATAATTTATACTCTGGTCTAAAAAATAACACTGTTTCAATTGATGAATTTAAAAGCTCTTGTTGTTCTTTAAAAGAAGCTAAATCTGAAATGGGTAATGCTGATTATGATAAATATTGTTTGGATCTTAAATGTAAAAAAGATGTGTTAGATGCAAAATGCACTAATGAGCCTGATAGGGGACATATTTATCAAGCAATTGAATCTGGTGTCACAAATAATAATTTTGCATGTGTAATTTCAGGGGTTGATGATCAAACATCTAAATCATTTGAAATCGCTAATACAATAGGAAATCCTTATTGCAATATTTATTGCAAGGAAGATGTTGATTTTAAGTATCCTGGGTATGGATATAATGAAAGAACAAAACATTCTATTCAATCTGGTAATTACTTTGTTTTCAAACAATACCCTGATAATTTAACAAAACAAAATTTATTACCATCAATTAAACAAAAAAGAAGTTGTGTTTATAAACAAAACATTGGAAAATTTACTTATGATGTTTATGGAGAAGTATATGATTTAGAGTATCTTAATAGTCTAGAAACAAAAGAATATTCTGGTTGGTATAAAGAAGCATATGATTACTTAATAGAATATTATAATACATTAAAAAGCGGTACTGATAATCAAGAGTTATATAAGTCATATCAAAACACAGTCAAAAAGATAAATAATGCTATTGCTAAATTAAATGAATGTAATATTTATAAAAATAATTATTATGAAAGTGATTATCCTAAGATTGATAATTTCTATTATGATGAAATGAAAAATCCAAAAGGAATTAACAAAGATATTATTAGTAACATTAAATTAGTTGAGAATGTTAAAGTGGTTAAAAATCCTACTACGAAGGATTATTGTAACTATACAAATTCATTAGAATGCAATAAAAAAAGTGTAAGCATTAATTTACCAACTCTTAGTTTAGAACCTGTAGGATATGGTTTAAATGAGAAAAAATTTATTAAAGAAAATAAAATAGCAGTAAAAGATATCCAGTTTTTTAATTATGCTATTGATGATGCTAGTGTTGAAATTAATTATGATTTTAAAGATGATTTCTACGCGATTAAACCATCAGGAAATGTAACTACTTATTCACAAATACCAATAACAAACAAAAATAATAATTCTTATCTATTCCTTGGAAAAGTATTACCAATTGATTTAGTTACTATGGCTGGAAAATATAATTATTCATTTGATATCACTAATTTAGGAAAAAATAACATAATGCTAGATGTTTATAAATCATCATTTACTACTAATAAAAGATCTTGTTCATATTATGTTGGAAATAGTATATTTTGTACAAAAAAAGGCTGTGTATATTTAGATGGAGAAACATGTAAACCGGAAAATCTTTGTGAAGATTTAAAACTTACAACAATCGACGATCCTAGACTAATGGTTGTTTCAAGAAGAGTAGATTTAAATAATATTAATCCCGGTAAAAAAACATTAGATTCTAACTGGGGTAGTGAAAAAGGACTTTTAGCTCAAAATAGAATTACTAGTATTGGAGAGTCAATATATTTAGAAAAACCTATGTATTCATTTACTTTGACAAGTAAGGACATTTCGGCAATTAAACAATATAATAAGTCAAATCCTTATCTTGATTTCAATTTAAAATGTAATAATGATGGTAACCGTTGTCAAAGCAATTTTGTAAAAAAATATGAAGATAATGATTCAAATCATTCTTATTGGATAGAATATGATGAAGAAAATAATAAATTTAATTTAAAATACTAATTGTTTTCTTAGGATATTCTATCCTTTTGCCTTGACTTTGGAAAAAGCAATATGTTATAATCAACTTGTTCTAAAAAAAGGACAGCTGGAGGAATACCCAAGTCTGGTTGAAGGGATCGGTCTTGAAAACCGAAAGGTCGGGCAACCGGCGCAGGGGTTCGAATCCCTTTTCCTCCGCCAATTTATATCGCGGGATGGTAGCAGTTCGGTAGCTCGCTGGGCTCATAACCCAGAGGTCGAAGGTTCAAATCCTTCTCCCGCAACCATGGTTCCGTAGTGTAGCGGTTATCACGCCTGCCTGTCACGCAGGAGATCGCGGGTTCAATTCCCGTCGGAACCGCCATGTTGGCTTCATAGCTCAGTAGGTAGAGC
>CAZIUX010000087.1:0-401 GCA_964542795.1 uncultured Muribaculaceae bacterium | reverse complement strand
ATACTCTTAAAAAAGTGGTATTATATAATATATAAAAGTAGATATATATTAATTTTATAAAAAGGAGTAAAAATGAAAAAAATGAAGAAATATTTATTTATATTACCCGTCTTGTTATTAGTAATTGCTGGCATTATATATTACACTAACTTTAGGGTCGATTCTTTATTATTTATAGAAGTTAATCCAAGTTTTGAACTAAAATTAAATTCTCAAGATAAGGTAATAGATATAATTGGCAAAAATGATGATGCAAAAACCTTTTTAAAAGATTTTAAAATTAGCAAAAAAGATGTAGATTTAGTTATGGAATCAATTACAATAAAATTGTTAGAAAAAGGTTTTTTAATTGATGAATCATCAAATATGATTATTACTGTAAGTTCAAAAAAAGCTAGTAA
>CAZIUX010000086.1:0-3795 GCA_964542795.1 uncultured Muribaculaceae bacterium | reverse complement strand
TTATAACCTAGCTTCAGGTGGTGGATCTGGATGGTATGGTGGTGGTCAAAACACACATTGCTATGCTTGCGGTGCTGCTGGGGGATCATCTTACATAAGTGGTCATTCAGGATGTTTACCTTATAGTAGTGATGGTACTTTTTATGGAGAATCAATTTCCTCAACGAATAAATTTTTTACTTCTACTAAAATGATTGATGGTAACGGATACGAATGGACTACAGTAAAGGGATCAAGTGTAGTAAATATGCCTAACCATGATAATACTTCTACAATGGTTGGTAATACGGGTAATGGGTATGCTAAAATAACATTCTTAGAAGCCATTACTGTTTCTGACAATCAACTTGCAACTCAAAAAATAGAAATTACTAAAAATAAAGCATATATTTTTACTGGAAGATATCAAATTTTTAAAGTCCCATTCGCTGGACAATATCAAATAGAGCTTTGGGGAGCTCAAGGAGGCTCAAATGGTAAAGCTGGGGGTTTTGGAGGTTATACTAGTGGTATAATATCCTTAAATCAAAATGATCAATTATATGTCTATGTTGGAGGAGGAGGAGCTACATCAGCTGGTGGCTGGAATGGTGGCGGTACAGCTTCAAATGATTCAAATTACCATAATAGAGGTGGTGGTGGTGCAACTGATGTAAGAACAGTTGCTACATCAGCTTTAAATGTTTGGAATGAAGCAGAAAGTTTACAAAGTAGAATAATGGTAGCCGCTGGTGGTGGTGGTAGTGGTTCTACTAATCCAGGAGGTGCTGGTGGAGGATTAAATGGTTATTTAGGTACCGGTTCATCAACTGCAGGTAGTCAAATAGCAGGTGGTTCAGGTTCAACATACCAAGGTGGATTTGGATATGGTGCTAATGGTTATAACCTAGCTTCAGGTGGTGGATCTGGATGGTATGGTGGTGGTCAAAACACATATTGCTATGCTTGCGGTGCTGCTGGGGGATCATCTTACATAAGTGGTCATGATGGTTGTATTGGCGTAAATGCTGATGGTACTAAAAAAGCTGATGCATATACATCTATTGATGATTCAATCTCACATACCAATTATACTTTTACTTCTACTAAAATGATTGATGGTAACGGATACGAATGGACTACAGAAGTAGGAACAACTATAATAAAAATGCCTGATTATTTAGGCGAAGATAATGTGTTAATAGGAAATAGTGGGAATGGTTATGCTAAAATAACTTACAAAGGAATATAAAATAAATAATTAAAATAGAAATAATTCCCTGTAAAATTCTAGATAAAAAATAATATTTATAATTAATCTTTAATTCACTCAATATTGCAAAATTTTGTAAGTGAATTGAGAATCCACCAAAGGAAATAAAAAAACAAGATAAAATTACCTTATAAAGTAAGCTTATATTTAATAAACTTACTTTTTTTAATCCATTACACATTTCTAATAAACCACTTATAATAGTATTAACAATAGGATTTATATCAATAATATTAGAAACTATTGAAAAAATGATAACCGTTCCTAAAACTAATAATAATGTTTCAATACTAGATACAATTGAAGTAGTTAAAATAGAACCAAATGGTAATTGTTTATTAGTATTTATTTGTTTAGAATTATTTTTTGATATAAACTTATTTCTAAATATTAAACCAACAATAATATTTGCTAAATAATGACTAATTAAAATAATTAAACCCATTTTTTTATTATTTAAGAAAGTTAATCCTATTGTACCTATAATAAATAAAGGATTAGAAAAATGAGAAAACAACATAATTTTATTAATATCTTCTTTTGTTATTAAATTTTTATTATATAAATCTAAAGCATATTTTGATCCACTTGGAAATCCTGTAAACAAAGCCATAATAAAAATAAAAAAAGTATTAGGACTTATTTTAAAAATTTTAGAAAACAATAAGCTACCTTTTTTAGATAAAACACTAACAAAATCATATTCAATTAAAATTTTACTTAAAACAAACATAGGAAAAAGAGATGGGAAAATATTATTTTTCCAAATTTCAAAAGAAACTAAAGTATTATTTAAAACTATCTTATAATGTGTTAAAATATAACTAATGATAAAAATAACAATAACATAAAGTATTTTTTTCGTGATCTCACCATATTCTTAAAAAGAGGTATAAAAATGATTAATAAATTATATGAAAAACTCACTAAAAATATAAAAGAAAACTTTACATCAATTATTATTTTAATTGTTGCTTTTTTAATTATGCTTTTTCCAATTCCTTATTATGTATATAGTTCTAATGGAATAATGAATGTAAATAAAAGAATTGAAATAGAAGATAAATATAAAAGTAAAGGTAGTTTTAATTTAACATACGTAAATCAATTCGACGCTAATGTTATAACATATTTATATTCTTTAATTAATCCTAATTGGGATTTAATAAAGAAAGAAAGTAAAAAGGATACCGAAATTAATAATTATTATGACCATTTAGCCTTAAACGAAGCAGTTAGTAACGCTACTATAGTCAGTTATAAAAAAGCGAATAAAGATATAACTATTAATCAATACCACTTTTATATTGCTTATATTAGCGAAGAAGCTAATACTGATATTCAAATCAAAGATGAAATCTTAAAAATTGATGATATTAAAATTGAAACAATGCAAGATATAACTGATATAGTAAACAAAAAACAAATTAATGATGAAATAAAATTATTAGTTAAAAATAATAATAAAGAATACATAAGAACCGCTAAGATTTATTACGATCAAAAGAATTTAATAGGTGTTGGAATAATTAAAAATTACGAGATAACAACAAATCCAAAAATGAATTTAACCTTTAATTCAAGTGAATCAGGTCCTTCAGGAGGATTAATGATGGCACTTGAAATATATAATCAATTAACTAGTACTGATATAACAAAAGGTTATAAAATAGCTGGTACTGGTACTATTGATGAAATAGGTAACGTTGGTGAGGTAAGTGGGATTAAATATAAATTAAAAGGTGCGATAGATAAAAAAGTTGATGTGTTTTTAGTACCTAAAGAAAACTATGAAGAAGCAATTAAATTAAAAGAAGAGCATAATTATAAAATTGAAGTATGTGCTGTTAAAACATTTGATGAAGCTATTAAGAACTTACAAGATTTGACTATTTAATAATTTTATTGTAGTATATAAGACCAAAGAGGGGATTATATATGAGAAAAATTTTAAAAAAAATTAGAAATATAGATGAAAATAGTGAAACTTTTAAAGAAGAATTAACCACACTTTGGACTAAACTATATTTATTTGAAAAAGAAAACAGAATTATTAATGATGCTACCTTTTTTAAAAAATATGGCGATGTAAAAGGATTCGATTTAATGCAAGAAATTAACGAATTAGAAGATAAAAATGTTTTTTATATAGAACAAAAACCATTATTAAAAGTAACAAATCATCCAGGTAGTAAAACAATTTATTCAAAATCAGAAATAAAGCCATTATTAGATTATGTTTGCTTTATGGCACGCGATATGTTAAAACTAAAGTATGAAGATTTAGAAAATGAGAGTTTAATTGGCGAATGTATGAATGCATCTGTTTTAATAATTAATATATTAAGAAAATTAAATATTACAGGTTACGAATTAAATGCTGCTGAATTATTTGACACAACTATCGGGCATTCATTAGTTTTAGCTAATATCCCAACATATGATGGTGATATACCATATATAATTGATATAACTTATCGTCAATTTTGTTTACTAAGTAGATGTAATCCTAATCGTGTTTATCATTTTGATTATCCAGAAAT
>CAZIUX010000085.1:0-3813 GCA_964542795.1 uncultured Muribaculaceae bacterium | reverse complement strand
TGTTGGCCAAATACCTAAAAGAAGAGTTGGAGTTGCTTATTCAAAAAAAACTACACTTTCTATAAGTGCTAATAAATTAATTGAATTAATAAAAAATGAAAAAGAATAATGATAAAAAAGTGTATAATATTCTTTTTTAGATTGATAATTGATTGTTTAAACTATAATAATAATATATAATTAAGGTGGTGAATAATAGATGGAAGTATTTGATTTAGAAAATTCAGTTCAAAATGATAATCTAGTCTCCGAAAAAAGCATCCCTAGTAATAAAGTAAGTATAATTGATTCTTATGGCGAGAATTTTACAGCCAAAGAATTTATTACTGACCCCGCAATTGCGAGAGATGATGAAATAAGACAAGCAATCATAATTTTACTTACTCCCGAAAAGAGTACTTTATTAGTTGGTAAACCAGGGATTGGGAAAACAGCAATCGTTGAAGGACTAGCTTACCGTATCCAAAAAAACATGGTTCCGGATGCACTTAAAGGTTGGAGATTAATTAAAATCAATATCACTAGTTTGTTAGGTACCTCAATAAGTGAAGGCCAAACAGAAAATAGAGTTGAATTATTAGTTAATGAATTAAAAGACCTAAAAAACACGATAATTTTTATCGATGAAATTCATGTATTAATTAGTAGAGGTGCTGATTCGGGAATAGATATAGCCAACATGTTAAAATCAGGCCTTGATAGAGGCACAATTAAAATGATTGGAGCTACTACTACAGATGAATATGAAACTTACATACTACGAGACCGAGCATTCTTACGACGTTTTCAAAAAGTTGACGTAAGTGAACCGGATGTTGAAACTTGTACTAAAATATTAATGGGAACATTCCCTAAAATAGAAAAACAAACTGGAGCTAAACTTGCATACACATCATTTATTCAAGAAAAAATAATGAAGTTCATTGTTGAAATGACAAGTGAATACAAAAGAATTTATGAAGTTGCAGCAAGATACCCCGATGTAGCTCTAACTGTACTAGCAAATGCTTTTAGTATAGCAGTATTTGAAAATTCAAACACAGTAACACTTAAGCATATTTATCTTGCTGTAAGCTCAGCAAGAAATATTTATGAAGATGCTAAAGCAAAAGAAAAAATAAGATTTAAAGAAATATTTAAAGATTTATTAATAGAAGAAGGTATTAATCTAGAAACATTAAACTAATAAAGAAAAAAGGGATGAATAGTGGAAGAAAAAAAGGAAAAAAAAATTAAGGATTACCAAGTAGATATAAAAATAAATAGTAAATTAAGAATATTTATTATGATTATTTCTATAATTATTTTCTTAATTGGTTTTCTTTACTTTAAAAATTTAAATACTGAGTATGGTTTTGATAAAAACTGTGATACTGAGAGTTCAAGCAGTGAGGATACACCAAGTTCAGTGGTTCTTCAAGAAAATGAAATTAGTTTAAGCAACGATGATGTAGTAAAATTTACCAATATATATGGATATGAATATAATAATATTGGTCCTAAATATGTTTCAATATATAATGAAGAAACAGTAGAAGTAAGTGATCTTGAACCAGATCATAAAAAATCTATTACTTTCTATAATTATTTAAAACAAAACAATATTGTTAGCTCTCGTGTATCGTGTAGTGAACTAGTAAATAAAAATATTGAATTTACGTGTAATGATGAAAATAATGCTTTAGTAAGTGGAGTATTAATGAATAAATACACAATTTCTAACAACGATTTTTCTAAAGCTTATAAAGAAATCTTTGGTAGCAAAGAAAATCCTACAATTGGTAACTTTATAACTGCAGATAATTATGAATGTACAAATGAATTAGGTCAATATGTATGTATTGGCTCTGGAAATTTACCAATTGGAATTGAAACTATTTCATACCCAGTTCAAGCATTCAAATATGATGATCGTCTTGAAGTATTTATTCAATATGTTTGGTTAGAAGGAAGAAGTGGTTTCTCTAATTTTAATAAAACCAAAGTTTTCTTTGATAACTATAATGCTAAACAAGATGTAAGTAATTTAAACAATGTTAAAATAAATTACCGAGATAAAATTGATATATATAAATTCACATTCCAAAAAGATTCAAATGATGCTTATTATTGGACAAAAACAGAATTAGTTAAATAACTAATTCTGTTTTATTTTTTTTGAAAAAAACCATTTTCTACATATTTTGTTTCATTTACTGTAATAAATGCTGTTTCATCAAATTCTTGAATAATACTTTTTAATTCTGAATATTTTTTGTTATCTATTTCCATTAATAACATTAATTTATTATCATGTGTTAGTACAGCAGAAACTCCAAAGCCTTTTTTCTTAATTTCATCTATTATGTTAGTGTTGTTATCTTTGGTAATTACTTGTACTTTTAATTTGCCATTGATTATTCTTGAAGAAACATAAGATCCAACGAATGTTCCAACGGCAAATCCTCCAGCATAAGCAAGAACAACAAATGGATTATTACCAGCATTGTTAATTGCTTCTTTAGCTACTAAAAACCAAATTGTTACTTCAAAAAAAGCGGTTATCATTGCAAGAAATCTTTTTTCTTTTACAACAAGAATCATTCTTACTGTACCTAAGGACACATCACAAATTCTTGCAAAAAATATTTTTAAACAAAGAAGTAATACTTCCATTTTATCACCTATTATCATTCTAATTGATAATTAATTAAAATACAAGTTTAAAACTTTACTTATTTATGATAAAATAAATTAGAAGGAATGATAATATGCAACTAACTAGTCGTAATATTAAAAAAGAAAATTATCTAATTTTAATGGGAGTAATAGTAATTACAATTTTACTTGTATTGTTATTTACTTATTTTAATAATATTTATAAAGTAAACAGAATAAAGAAAAGCCCATTAGCAAATGTAGTAACAGTAAAAAAAGAAGACAAATTGTCAAGTATTTCTGATAAAGACTATTTTTTAATGATTAGTGAAACAAATAATCAAGAAATTTATGATTTAGAAAAAGAAATTGATGATATTTTAAAAGAAAACAAATTAACAAAAAAATTCTATTATCTAGATATCACTAAAGATAAGGACGATGCTGATTTAATAAACAGATTAAATGGAAAATTAGGACTTGATTCTATTAGACTAATTTCTGTTCCAGCTATTATCTATTTTAGAGATAATAAAGCAGTTAATATAATATCAAGTAATTACGGACTACCATTTAAAAGTGGAGACTTTTATCAAGTGTTAGACATATATGAATTAACAAAAAAATGATAAATATAGTACTATTTGAACCTGAAATACCAGCTAATACTGGAAATATTATGCGAACCTGTGTTGCGACCAATGCAAAACTACACCTAATCAAACCACTAGGTTTTTCTTTGGATGAAAAAAGCATTAAAAGAAGTGGGGTTAACTATATTGAACACTGTGATTATACTGTCTATGAAAACATTGATGAATTCTTTAATAAAAATCATGGTGAATACTACTTTTTAACAAGATATGGCCATAAACCACATACTTCATTTGATTATTCTGATACAAATTCAAATATATATTTTTTCTTTGGTAAAGAAAGCACTGGTATTCCTCCAGTGATATTAAAACCATACATAGATCGCTGTTTAAGAATTCCCACTACAAATAATGTAAGGTCACTTAATCTATCTAATTGCGTTGCTCTTGTTATATACGAAGCCTTAAGACAACAAAACTATCCCAATTTATTATTTGATGAACCACATAAATCAAGAAGATTTATTGAAGATTCTAATTAATTACAGTAAACATGTTGCTTTTTAGTCAATAATTTGTT